>JACRCS010000009.1 GCA_016218905.1 Deltaproteobacteria bacterium | reverse complement strand
GGCCGCGCAATCCGCCATCGGATTATAACGGTGGGTGCGCGGACCACTCCGCCGAGCCCCCCCTGGACCCCCACCGCACGGTGGTGGGGGGGAGGAGGGAGGAAGAAAAGACACGAAAAACAAAGACCGGCAAGGTACAGCCGGCTCTTCGATTAGGTTTTCGCCTCGTCAAAGGCCTCTCCGAAGCGGGCGCGCGGCGGCTCGTCGCCGCCCGGGCGGAGCGGGCCTTCTCGGACGTGGAGGACCTGGCGCTCCGCGCTCGCCTCTCCCGGAAGGACCTCCAGTGCCTGGCCGACGCCGGCGCCCTGGAGGGGCTCGCGGGCCACCGGCGCCAGGCGCGCTGGGCGGCCCTGGGCGCCGACCTCGCCCCGCTGCCCCTCTTCCGGGGGCTGCCGAGCCCGGAGCCTCCGGCTTCCCTCCCGGGGCAGAGTCCCGTGGAAGAGCTGGACAGCGACTACGAGAGCCTCGGGCTCACGCTCGGCCCCCACCCCCTGGCGCTGCTCCGGCCCCAGCTCTCCCGCCGGAGGATCCTCTCCTCCGCCGAGCTCGCCCGCGCCTCCCACGGCCGGAGGGTCCGGACGGCGGGCCTCGTCGTCTGCCGCCAACGCCCCGACACCGCGAGCGGCGCCACCTTCGTCACCCTGGAGGACGAGGGCGGGTTCATCAACCTCGTCGTCTGGAAGGACCTGGCCGAGAAGCGCCGCGCCCCCCTCCTCGGCGCCCGGCTCCTGGGGGTGACCGGAATCCTGGAACGGATGGAGGGAGTCCAGCACGTCCTGGCCAAGGACCTGGAGGACCTGAGCCCGCTGCTGGGGAACTTGAGGCCACGCTCTCGGGATTTCTGCTGAAACTGAGCCTGCGTCTCGTTTCTGCTCGCACAGGCCGGCGGGTCTCCCGGCTTCGCCGTCATCGCGAGGCCCGAAGGGCCGTGGCGATCCAGGAAGGTCCGAACCGCCCGAGGGACTGGATTGCTTCGCTTCGCTCGCAAGGACGACGGGACGGTGGCTGGGCTTCGCCGTCATCGCGAGGCCCGAAGGGCGGTGGCGATCCAGGAAGGCCCGAACCGCCCGAGGGGCTGGATTGCTTCGCTTCGCTCGCAAGGACGACGGGACGGTGGTTAGCCGACGATCCGGTCATACAGGTCCTGCCATTGCGGATTCATGGCCTCGATAAGGGCGGCAGCTTCACGGCCCAGGCCGCCACGCGCCGCTTTTTCTGCTTGCACAGGCCGGCGGGTCTCCCGGCTTCGCCGTCATCGCGAGGCCCGGAGGGCCGTGGCGATCCAGGAAGGTCCGAACCGCCCGAGGGACTGGATTGCTTCGCTTCGCTCGCACACGACGGGGGAGTGGTCGGCCTCGGCCACCTCCAGCGCCGTGATCCTCTCTCCGAATTTCTCGGCGACCCGCCCGAAACCGAGCCCATGCCGCCACGGCCGGCTCAGATCTCCCCCTCTCTCGACACCTTCAGGACCAGGATCTCCGTCGCGCGGGGCAGGGTCTCCTTGCTCACGGTGATCCGGTTCGTTTGCAGGAACTTCGCCGGGTAGGGGCCGTCGATGAACCTCTCGAGGTGGCCCGTGTTGTACCAGAAGTGCATCGGGATCACGATCTTGGGCTTCAGGCGCTCGATGATCTGTCTCGCTCCCTCGGGTCCGATGGTGTACACGCCGCCGATGGCCTGGAGGAGGATGTCGACGTGGCCGATGAGCTGGAGCTGATCTTCGTTGTAGGGCTCGCTGATGTCCCCGGAGTGGAGGATGCAGAGCCCGTCGAGCTCGAAGACGAAGGCCGAGCCCTTCAGGCTCACCGCGTACTCCACCACGCCCCTCTGGTGGAGCGGCACGCTGTAGATGAGCACGTCCCGGAAGGTGGTGTGGATCGCGTCCCACTCGTCCTTCCCCTCCTTGAGCCCCCGCAGGATGAGGGGCTTGCCCTTGGCCAGACCTACGTTGTTGTGGTTCCCCTGCTCCCGGCCCACCGTCACCACGTGGGGCCATACCTCCGGCATCGGAAAACCCATGGGGTAGAAGGGATCCGTGATGATCACGGTCCCTGCCCCCGACGTGATCTGAAAGAAGGAATGACCGAACCACTTGATCTCCACCCTCCGGGAAGCCGCCGGTCGGATCAGCGCCTCTTTCTCGGCGAGGTAGGGATTCCGGCAGGCCGCGTGGGCCGGGGCCGCGAGGCAGAGCACGCCGGCGAAGAGGAAGAAAGCGCGCACCAGCGTGTGGACGAAATGGACGAGATGGACCCACTGGACGGAGCGGACAGGGATTCCGCTCCCGACTTCATCCTTCATCCTTCATCCTTCATCCTTCATCCTTCACCCTTCATCCTTCAAGAGAGTCCCCACCGCCGCCGCAGGTACCACTCGCCTCCCAGCAGCAGCAGAATCCCGGCGAAGAGCAGCGGATGGGCCCAGAGGGGGCTCCTGCGCTCCTCGAACCAGCGGCCCGACCTCTCCTCCGCCAGGCGAGCGATGTCGGCCGGAAGGTTCTCCCCGGGCGTGAGGACCCTTCCCCCTGCCGCGGCGGCGAACGCCCGGAGCCGCTCGTGATCGGGAAAGCCGTCTCCGACCTCCGACTCGTCGTAGAAGCCCGCCTCCTCCTCGGCCGATCCCCCCGGGCCCTCGGCTTTGAGGTGGTAGATCCCCGGCGCCTCGGGGCGGAAGGACCCCGTGTACTCGCCCGGCTCCGCGGCGGGCTTCAACTCGGAGGGGATCCGCCGCCCTCCGGGGTCCGTTACCGAGAAGGAGATTCCCCTCGACCCGGGCTCCGCCCGAACGCGAACCTCGACCCTCCGGCCGAGCCCGGCGTCCGGCCCCAGCTCCACCTGCACCGCCTCGAGGCTGGGATCGCCGGTCAGCCAGCGGATCGCCCTTCCGACGAACTTCCGGTACGTCAAACTCCCGGAGCCGCCGGCGACCCCTCCCATCTGCCAGGCCCACGCGAAGTCCGTCCCGAGGACGAGGGTGCGCCCCCGACCGTAGCGGCCGACCGCCAGGAGGGGCTGGGAGCCTCCCTCGCCGCCCTCCAGGAGGACGGCGGCCGAGGTCTTCACCCGGAGGGCGTTGACCCCCTCCAGAGGGGCGAGCTCCCTCCAGAGATTCGCGCTCTCTTCGGGGTCCGCATCGAGGCGCGTGAGGGGATGGGTGCGACCTGCCCGCGCGACCTTCACCCTCCAGGGGCCTCCGCGACGGTAGTCGTCCTTGCCCGCCACCGCGACCGGGAGCACCTCCTCCAGCGGCGTCCCCGCGTAGGCGCCCCCGTCGAGGAAGTCGGGACCTCCCAGGACGGCGAGCCCGCCTCCCGCGTTGACGAAGTCGCCCACGTTCTTCAGGAACGCCGGCTTGACGTAGAGGTGCAGGGGGAAGTCGTCCAGGAGCAGCAGGTCGAAGCCCGGGAGTTCCTTCGCAAAGAGGGTCTCCACCGGGAAGGGGATCAAGCTCTGCTCCTGGGGCGGGACGTTGAGCATGTCCGAGGGGGTCCGGAGCATCACGAAGGAGAGGAGGTCTACGGTGGGCTCGCTCTTGAGGGCGGAGCGCAGGGACCGGTACCCGGGGCTCGGGTGGCCCGAGAGCATCAGGACCCGAAGCTTGTCCGGCGCGACCCGTGTGGAGAAGTGAAGGGCGTTGTTCCCGAGGCTGCTCTCGCCGGCCTGGGCCGAGACGGAGAGGGTGAAGTGGCGGCGGCCGGCCTGCGGCGGCGTGAACGTGAAGGAGACGGGCACCTCGCCCGGGTCTGACCCGAGGCGCACGGACCGGGCGGACAGGATCTTCTGACCCTCGCCGAGGGAGACGGTGACGTTGGAGGCGCCGTACCCTCGCGCGGAGACGACCGCCTCGACCGTCGCCGGCCTGCCGCGGAACGCGAGCACCGGCGCCTTCAGCGAGCGGAGGCGGACGTCCTTGAAGGCCTTCGGGTCCCCCACGGGGACCGCGCCAAAGGCCGGTAGCCCCGCGCGGGGCGTCCACCTCGCCCCGCCGCCGCTCCCGTCGGTGAGGAGGAGCGGGAGGACGTCCGGCGAGGCTAGGCTGCGTAGGGCAGCGGCCACCTCCGTCCGGGCCGACTGCGCGGCCTGCGGCTTCAAGGCGGCGACCTGCGCCCCGTCCACCTCCCTCGGTGGCTCGTCGAGGGCGTAGACCCGGACCTCGTGCCGCGCGGCCACGGCCCCGAGCAGCGCCTTCTCGCCTTCGAGCAACAGTCGCTTGGCTTCCTCCAGGCGGCTCTGCCCTCCCCCTCTCCCGGGCAGACCCATGGATGGGGAGGTGTCGACCAGAACCGCGAGGGAGGGTACGGTCTTCCGCTGGACCCGGGCCGTAAAGGTGGGGTCGAGGAAGATCGAGATGGCAGTCGAGAGCGCGCCCAGCCGGAGGAGGCAGAGCCGGAGGCTCCGGCTCCGGCCCAGGCGTTTCCGGAGCAGAGCGTACTGGAAGACCACGGCGCCGAGGCTCAGGGCGAAGAGGAGGCCGATGGCCCAGAGAGGCACGACCGGCGCCAGGACGACTGCCCTGCCGCTCACGGGTTGAGCCTCTTCCGGAGGAACGGGTGGTGGACGAGATCCTTCTTGTAGTCCGAAGTGAGCGAATACACGAGGAGGTTGAGGCCGGTCTTGAACGCTTGGGCTCTCTGGGCGTCCCCCCCGGGAGAGCACTCGTTGACCCACTTGCCCGAAGCGTCGCGGGCCCAGGCACCGGAGAGGTCGTTATGGGAGTAGATGACCGGGCTCCACCCGTCCAGCGTGATCCCCTCCAGGTAGGGGTTGACCGCCTGCCGGCCCCCGAGCTGCCGGAGCAGGTAGAAGCTCTGGTAGACGGGATGGTCCGGCGGAAGCCGCTTCAGCTCCCCGTGGGGCAGGACGTTCCCCAGCTCCGCCCGGAAGGAGCGGTCGAAGCCGTAGCCCTTGAGGCCACCGGTGTCCTCGGCGAAGAGGAAGCCGCCTCCGGTGAGGTAGCGTCGCAGGATGGCCCTCTCCGCGGCGGTCCACGGTTGGAACTCGTAGCGCCCGGCCAGGAAGAGGAAGGGCGCGAAGAAGAGCTTCCGGTCGGAGAGCTCCGCGGTCCGTCTCTCCCGGGAGAGGTCGATGCTCGTCCGGAGCTCCACCTCCTCGGCCAGCGCCTCGAGGAAGAGGGGGTTCGGGTCCCAGGTCCCTCCCCGGTACCGGAGCTGGGTGAGGAAGAGGTGGGGGAATCGGCTCTCGGCCAGGGCCCCTCGCCCCGGGAGGAGCGCCCTCGCGGCAAGCGCGAGCGCCAGCGAGAGGAAGCGTCGGCGGGAGCTCATGGCCGGCTCGCGACCGCCATCTCCGCCCCGAGGACGGCGAGGAGGAAGCCGAGCACGTACGGCCAGAGCTCTCTCCTGCCCGCCACGGGAAGTCCCCCCGCCTCGGCCCTCGACTCCACGACCCGGAGCTCGATGGAGCCGAAGCGGCTCGGGAGCGCCGCCGCCGGGACCGTCCCCAGGTCCGACTCCTCCGGCGGGACGTTCACGCCCTGTCGGGCCTCTCCCTCCGGGAGCGCCCGGCGGCGAACGCCGGGGGAAGCCGAGGCCCGCTCCGCGCCCTCCCCGGCGGGGTGCGCCCCGATCCGGAGGGTGGGCGGGAGCGGACTCCTCGACAGGCCCACCGCTTCCTTCAGGAGGCCCTGGAGGACGGGAAGGAAGGCCGCGTGGAGCGGAAGATCGTTCCAACCGGTGTCGGCGGACGACGCCCAGAGGAAGACCCTTCCTCCCCCCCACGCCCCTTCCACGAGCAGCGGATCGCCGTTTGCGAGCCTCAGGAGCTCCTTCGCGCCCTTCTCGAGGCGATAGTACCGGAAGAACGAGGCCTTCCCCGGGTCCGCGCCGGAGGCCCCGGGCAGCTCCCCGCGGCCGAGGCGGGCGCCTCCCGCCGGCATCTCCCGGACCTGTCCGAGGCGGCACGGCAGGAACGGGAGCCTCCGGTACGCCTCCGCGTTCACCCGGTCCCCCAGGAAGAGGAGGAGGGGCTTCCCGCTCCGGAGAAACGCGGCGAGGGGAGCGGCCGGGGGATCGGCCACGTTCAGGAGCACCAGCGCCTCGTACGCCTTCAGGTCCGCCCGCTCGAGCTCGCCGGCGGGGATCGCCCGAGGGAGGAAGGGGGAGCCTTCGCCGTCGCCGGGACGCAGCGCGTGAACGACGTAGTAGCTCTCGCTCGCCCGGAGGGCGGGCCGGGGATCTCCGTCCACTACCAGGACCCGGACCTTCTCCCTCGCCTTCAGCGCGAAGTGGAAACGGTCGTCGCCGGGAAGGCGGTCACCCGCCAGGCGGACCTCTCCCTCCACCCACCCGCTCCGCTCGAGGAGGGGCTGGAAGGCCGCAGCCGCCGCTTCCCCGGGCGGGACCTCCACCGGTCTCTGGTCTACCTTGGCCCCGTTCAGGTGGAGCTCGGCCACGGTCGCAAGAGGCCGGCCGGAGAGGTTCCGCACCACGGCCTCGAGCTTCGTGGGCGTCCCCACCACGCCCTCTCCCTGGAGGAGCCTCAGGTCCGTCACCGCCGCGTTCGAGTCCTTCCGCTCCGCGCCGAAGCGGAGGAACGTGAAGGAGACCTCCGCCGGGAGGCCCTTCAGGGCCGCGGGTCGGAAGGCGTCCCAGTCCGCCCGGGCGAGGTCCGTCAGGAAGACGACCTCCATCGGACCCGTCGACGCCTTCCAGGCCGCGGAAGCCCGATTCAGGACCGCGGCGGGATCGCCCCGGCCGTAGGAGAGCGTCACCGCCTCGAGCTCCCGTCGAGCCCCTTCCGGCGTCGTCCAGGCGGGCGCGCTCCCCGGTCCTTCCGGCTCCGCCGGCACGGTCGGGAGGAGGAGGATCCTGCCCGTCGTGCCCTCCAGGAGCTCGGCCGCCTTCCGCTTCGCCAGCGCGAAGCGCTCCGCAGCGTCCTCCCGGTACCCCATCGAGAGGGAGTTGTCGAGGACGAGGATCTTCGCCCCCTCCTGCCCGGACGAGAAGACGCCGGGAAAGAGCCGGACGGGCCGGGAGACGAGGAACGCCAGCGTCAGCACCGCGAGGACCCGCAGCGCCAGGAGCAGACGCTCCTTCAGGCGTTCGGGACGGACGGGGTTCTCCAGGGACTCGAGGAGCAGACGGACAGCCGAGAACCGCTTCTTCCGGGCCTTCCGCCGCGTGAGCCGGTGGATCAGGATCGGAAGGATGCCCGCGGCCAACGCGAAGAGGGAGGCGGGGTTCACGAAGACGAGGCTCATCGCGGCTTGAAGCCCTTTCGCCAGGCCAGATAACGGGTCAGCGCGGTCTCGAGTTCCGTGGAAGTGGGGAAGAGTTGGTAGTCGATCTGGTAGGCCGCGCACACCCTCCGGTACTCCTCGAGGAGCGCCCCGAGACTCCTCAGGTAGGCGGCGCGGACGGTCTGCGGGTCGGCGACGACGCGGAGGTCCTCCTCCAGGTCGTCGAAGGTGAGCGGCTGGTCGAAGGGGAAGTCGAGCTCGTCCGGGTCGAGGACGTGCAGCACGAGCACCTCGTTGCCGCGCGAGCGGAGCTGTCGCAGACCCCGCAGGATCTTCTCCCGGTCGTCGAAGAGGTCGGAGATGAGGACGACCAGCCCCTTCCGCCGGAGCGACCCGGCGAGTTCCTGGAGGACCTCCCCGGCGGCGGTCCGCCCGGCCGGCGCTCTCCCCTCGAGCTCCTTCAGGATCGCCCAGAGGTGCCCCGGGGTGGCTTTCGGCGGGACCCTCCGGTCGACCCGGTTCGAGAAGACGAGGAGCCCCGCGGCATCCTGCTGCTTCAGCATCAGATAGGAGAGCGACGCCGCGAGGGTCGAGGCGTAGGCGAACTTCGTCATCCCGCCCTCCGACGCGTAGCCCATGGAAGCGCTGGCGTCGAGCAGGATGTGCGCGCGCAGATTGGTGGCCTCCTGGTACTCCTTGATGAAGTACCGGTCGTACTTGCCGTAGGCCTTCCAGTCGATGTGCTGGACCTCGTCGCCCGGGGCGTACTCCCGGTGCCCCTCGAACTCCGAGCTGAACCCCTTGGCCCGGGAGGGGTGGATCCCGACCATGACGCCGTCGACCGCGCGCCGGGCCCTGAGGGAGAGATTCTTGAGGCGGGCGAGGACCTCCGGGGCGAAGACGTTCACGGCTCGATCTCCCGCAGCACGCGCTCGATCACGTCCAGACTCGTGATCCCCTCCGCCTGGGCCTTGAAGTTCGTGATGATCCGGTGCTTCAGGATCGGCTCGATCACCGCCCGGACGTCACCCACCGACGCCACGTAGCGGCCCTCCATCACGGCCTTCGCCTTGGCCGCGAGGATGAGGTGCTGGGATGCCCGGGGGCCCGCCCCCCACTCCACCCACTCCTCGACGAAGGGGAGCGCGCCCGGCTCCCGGGGCCGGGTCGCCCGCAGGAGCCTCACCGCGTACCGGACCACGTGGGAGGAGGCGGGTACCCTCCGGACGAGCTCCTGCATCTCGAGGATCTTCTCCGCGGAGATGACCTTCGCGAGCACCGGCTCGTAGGAGGAGGTGGTCGCGGTGACGATCTCGACCTCCTCCTCCAGCGGGGGGTAGTGGATCGAGATGTTGAACATGAAGCGGTCGAGCTGCGCCTCGGGGAGCGGATACGTCCCCTCCTGCTCGATCGGATTCTGGGTGGCCAGCACGAAGAAGGGCCGGTCCAGGGTGTGCGTGACGCCCCCGGCGGTCACCTTGTACTCCTGCATGGCCTGGAGGAGCGCCGCCTGGGTCTTGGGCGGGGTGCGGTTGATCTCGTCCGCGAGGAGGAGGTTCGTGAAGATCGGTCCGCGCAGGAAGCGGAAGGCGCGCCGCCGGCTCCCCGCTTCCTCCTCGAGGACGTCGGTCCCGGTGATGTCGGACGGCATCAGGTCCGGAGTGAACTGGATCCGGTTGAAGGCGAGCTCCGTGATCCCGGCGAGGGTCGAGACGAGGAGCGTCTTCGCGAGCCCCGGCACCCCGACGAGGAGGCAGTGCCCCCGGCAGAAGAGCGCGATCAGGATCTCCTCGACGACCTTCTCCTGGCCGACGATCACCTTCCCGATCTCGGCCATGATCTCCGCCTTTCTTCGGCCCATCTCCTCGGCCCGGGCGAGGTCGAGCTCGGACGCGGGGCTCTCCAGGAGCGCTTCCATGTTCCTCCTCAGCGCGTCAGTCTGCGGTAGACGTCCCTCTCCCGGAGCGCGCCGCGCTCGTCGCCGAGCTTCGAGAGGACCTCGGCGAGGTTCCGGTGGGGCTCGGGGTTGAAGGGGTTGAGTTGGAGCGAGGCCTCCAGGGCCTCGCGGGCCTTCGGAAGCTCCTCGAGCTTCAGGTAGATCCGGCCGAGCCGGGTGAAGGTCGTCGGGTGGTCGGGGTCGATCCTCTCCGCCTCCCGGAGCACGCCCACGGCTTCCCGGTCCCTCCCCAGCCGGCTCAAGGCGTCCGAGAGCCGGTTCAACACGGGGACGGAGTCGCCGACGTCGGCGAGGGCCCGGCGGTACTCGATGACGGCGGCCCCTGCCCGGCCCCTCTCCTTCAGGCGGTCGGCCAGGTGGACGCGGTTGCGGGCGACGGCGGAGCGGACCGCGGCGAGCTCGGCCTGCTCCTCGTCCTCCTTGCCCTCCTTCACCTTCAGCCGGCGGACCTGGACGCCCCCGACCTCCTGCAGGCCCTTCGCGCCCAGGGACGCCTTCCACTTCTCCAGGAACTGCGGGAACGGAAAGCCGGTCAGCTCCTGGAGGATGTCTCTCGCCCCCTTCCCCGGCGCGGCCGCCATCTGCCGCATCCACTGCCCGACCGACGCCTCCCCGTTCGACGCGGCGACGAAGTCGATCAAGCGGTCGGCGGCGAGCGCCTGGGCGAGCAGCGTCCGGTAGAGGGGGCCGAGGTACGAGGGGCCGCTGCGCCACCGCGTCTCCTCGAACTTGGCGAGGCCCTCGTGGAACCAGATCGGCGCCCGGTTGGCCGAGACCTTCATGATCAGGTAGTGCATGTACTCGTGGCTGAGGGCGTCGAGCCAGCGATAGCCGTAGAGGAGCGCCCGCGGGGAGAGGACCATGAGCTTGTTGAACTCCGCGATCCCGACCGCCCCAGCCACCTCGATGTCTCGAACCGAGAGGCTCGTGGCCCGGTAGAAGGCCTTCGAGTCGGGGAAGAGCTCCACCCGGATCTTCTCCGAGGGCCGGAAGCCGTACCGCTCCCCCATGACCCGGTACGTGGCCTCCAGGGCGTCGCGGACGTACTCGACGAGGATCCCGTCGCGCTGCTCGTCCAGGTAGAGGAGGAAGTGGGGCGTCTCGTGACGGGTGAGCGGCGTCACGGCGGCGAGCGTCCCGTCGACGAAGAGCGCGAACCCCTTGCGCTCCTCGTCGCTCGGGTCGAGCTCGAGCGCGGCCTGGATCAGTCTGCGGGCCTCGGCGTACTCACCCCGGTGGAGGGCGACGCGGGCCGCGAGCTCCAGGGTCTCGGGCGTGCGGGGCTCGGCGGCGAGGAGGCTTCGGACCTCCCTCGACGCCCCCTCCACGTCCCACCGCTCGAGCCGTTCTTCGATGGCCTCGAGGCTCCCGAGCGCGGCGGCGTCGGCGAAGGCGGGCACGGCGAAGAGGAGGAGGCCGAGCACCGCCGCCGAGAACGCCCTCATCGGCTCAGCTCCCGGAAGTACGCCTCCACTTCCCGGCGATAACGGGAGGGGACCTCCTCCTTCAGGGCCTCCACGATCTTCTCGCGCACGTCTCGCGGAGGCGCGTAGGCGTCCTTGCCGGGCGGGTCGAACTCCTCCCGTTCGATCCCGGTGTAGCCCCGCTCCAGCTCCCGCTTCACCTCGGGCTGGGCGAGGGTGGGCATCGCTGCCCACGGCCCGTAGTACCAGCCCGGCCCCGGGTGGTAGCCGTAGGGCTGCCCCCACGGCTGGAGCTGGCCCTGCATCGCCATCTGCTGGGCCATGTCGCCCATGGCCTGGCGGGAACGGTTGAGCCGCCGGAGGACCTCCTGCTCGGGAGGGATCGCCCCGGGAGCATCTTCGCCCGTGAGGCGGTTCGAGGCTTCTCCCATGGAGTCGCCCGCGGTGGAGAGATCCCTAAGGACCTCGGGATCGAGCCCGGGGAAGAGCTGCGAGAGAGCCTCGAGCTTCTCGGCGAGCTGCCTCGTCCGCTCCTTGAGCCGCTCCTGGCGCGCGGAGAGGGAGGGGAACCGCTCCTTGAGCTCCGACGGGCCACCCTCCTCCGCCGCGGCCCGGAGCTCCCGGTCCAGGGCTTCCGTCTCCCGGAGGAGCTCCGCCTGCTCGCCGAGGAGCTTTTCGAGCTCGCCCGCCTGCCGGGACATCTCGCCGCCGAGGCGGTTCGAGCGGGACCTCGCCGCCTGGGCTCCGGCGCGGCCCATGGCCGCCATCATCTGGGAGAGCGACTGGAAGAGCCGCTCGGCAGCGGCCAGCGCGGCCTCCAGGTCGCCGGCCAGGAGCTTCTGCCGGAGCTCGTCGAGCTCGGAGAAGAAGTCCTTGAAGTCGAGGTCGGCGAGCTCGGGGCTGTTGACGAACTCGTCCGGCAGCCGGGGGGCGAGCTGGGACATCGCCTGCATGACCGAGCGGAGGAGCTCGCTCAGCTTCTGGAGCTCCCGCAGGGCCGCGGCGAGGGCCTCGCGGGTCAGGTTCCCCTTGAGGTCCTTCAGTTGGTCGACGAGCCGCTGCTGCCGGTTCCTGAGCTCCCGGGCGAGCGCCTCCAGCTCCCGCATCCGCGCCTGCCGCGCGATGTCCTCCGCGAGGAGCGCCAGGCGCTCGAGCTCCTGGGTCACGGTCTCCCGAGGTTCCGAGGGGAGGCGTTCCTTCAGGGAAAGGAGGTTCCGGCGGAGAAGCTGGTAGTCGAGCGGCTCCACGGCAGGCTCCTTGCCCGCGAGTTTCCGGTCGACGTCCCGGAGCAGCTCTTCCAGCCCCTTCGCAACGCCGGCGTGGTCCTTGAGCTCCTCCAGGTGGTCCGCCAGGAGGGAGAGGAGCGCCCCCGAAAGACGCAGGGCCTCCTCCTCGTCCAGGGAGGCGCGGGTGCGCTCGTCCCGGACGGACAGGGTGAAGGCGCGAGAGAAACCGGCCTTCGGTCCGGAGACCGAGTCGTTGTCCCAGACGGCGATCCGGTACGTGATCTTTTCGCCGGGCGTGGGCGCCAGGTCTGCGAGCTCCCACCGGAACACGCGGGGAGCCACCGAGCGGGCGCCGCTCGGCGCGCCCAGATCGAGGGCGTACTCCCGTCCTCCGAGCCGGTAGAGGAGCTTCACCGCGGTGAGGCCGAAGTCGTCGCGACCGGAGTACCGGAGCGGGATCACCTCCGTCCCGTCAACCTCCAGGTCCCGCGCGGGCTCGAGCACTTCTGCGTCCGGGGGGCGGTCCGGCAGCACGCGGAGCGAGTACCGGACCGGATTCGGGTTCGTGAAGCCGAACTCGTCCCGGATCCGGAGAGAGTAGCGGCCCGGGTCCAGGAGGACGAGCTTGCCCCGGAACCCGTCTCCTGCGGCGCTCAAGGCGAGGGGGCCCTCGCCGTCCAGGAGGAGCTCCGCCGACGAGATCCTGCGGTTCGCGCGGCCCTCGACGTTCACCGCGGATCCGCGAAGTCCCTCCACGTTCCCGCTCTCTCGGGTCTCGTTCGGAAGGTGCGCGTACTCGGGGGGCGAGAGGGTCACCTTGAGGCCGGTGATCTCGGGCGGCTCCACGACCCGCATCGAGTAGAGAGGCGAGGCGGTCCGGCCCTCGTACGCCTCGTACCGGAAGGAAGCCTCGGCCGCGGGGAGGCGGAGGGCGAAGCTCCCCTCGCCCAGCCGGGTCATGGCGAGGCGGCGCTCCCCACCGCCCTCGGTCCAGACGGCGAGGTAGAGCCGGTCGGGCGCCCTCCCCTCGGTCCGGGCCCGCACCTCCACGAACGTTCCCCGGAGCGCGACGCCGCCCCTCGGCTCCAAGGAGATCCGGAGCTCCCCCTCGGGCACGGCGGAGAGGGGATTCGAGAGGAGAGCGAGCGAGCGGCCGACGAAGGGCGGATCGAGGACGAGGACCCCCGTGAAGACGGCCGCCACCGGGAGGAGGAGCCTGAGCCGGGACCGCAACCTCCCGAACCGGACCACCTCGCACCCGCGGATCGCGGCCACCCGGTCGGCGGTCCTCCGCAGCTGGGCGGCGATCAATCCGGCCGAGACCCGCTCCGCGGGCAGCCCCTGGGCGAGGTCTCGGTAGAGGAGGAGGGAGTTCGTGAGGTCGTCTCGCAGGTAGGGGAGTTTCGACTCCACTTCCTGAGCCACCCGGCTCGCGCCGGGACGCGCGAAGACGCGCCGCAGCCCCCTCAGCAGCAGGAGGGCCAGGAGGGCCAGGGATACGACCGAGTAGAGGAAGGAGCCGAGCCAGAAGCGCTTGCCCACCGCCAGTGGGATCGAGCTTCCGAGAAGGACAAGGAGGAGCGCTGCGGCGAACGCGAGGAGAAGGTCGCACGCCGCCAGGAGCTGCAGGCGGCGGCTCACCCCTCTCAGGAAGGCCGAGAGGCGTTCGTAGTCCTCACCGGCGGAGCGGTTCCGGGTCACGTCGTTTCGAGCGCAGCCCCCTGGCTCGTCGCGGGCCCCCGCCCTCGAAGCTCCCGGACTGCACGGCCCGAGCGGTCGAGCCGTCGCATCTGGGGCACGGTCCCACGAGCCTTCGGTGGAGGGAAAGAGCCGGTGCGAACCGACCCGACCTGCTCGTCAGGTTCCAGGTCTCCCGGAAGAGTATAGCCGGAAGCGGCGCCCCGCCAAACAGAGTCTCACCCGCACCCCGCCCCGTCCCCCTTGCACCCGCCGAGGCCCTTCGAGCAGCCGCCCGAGCGCTTCTGGCGGAAGTACGCGGCGTCCCTGCCCGTCAGGATGGCCGGTACCACCAGGTCAATGAAGCCGCTCACCTCCAGGGGAGGCACGCCCGCCTCGGTGAGGATCGCCCGCGGCGCTTCGCCGACGCCGCTCACGAGCACCGCGCGGCAGTCGGAGAGCACCTCGGCCAGGGCCCGCCACCGGTCCACGCCTCCGCCCGGCAGCGGCGCCTGTCTCTCTTCCACGAGCCGGCACGACCCGCTCTCGGACCCCTCCGCCCAGATCTGAAACGTCCCCGCCTCTCCCAGGTGCTGGTTCACCAGCATGCCCTCGAGGCTCGCCACGGCCACGTAGGGTTTCCCCCGGGTCGGGAGCGTCAGCTCGCTCGCGCACGCCTCCAGACAGCTCCGGAACTCGGCGGACCGGTCCTCCTCGAGGAGGCCCACCGCGTCGGCGCGACAACGCCGGCAGTGCTTCATCTGCGGGAGGTAGGCCGCCGCACGCCCCCGCAGTTCGGCCACTCGCCCGGGTGCCGGCTCGGGCATGGCCTCGAAGGGCGTACCGGTGACGGGGACCATGGCCATGCAGTTCAAGACGTCCACCCGCAGGCCCGCCATGGCCCGGGCGATGTCCTCCACGTGCTCCTCGTTCACGCCGGGGATCACGATCGTATTCACCTTCACGATCACCCCGTGGGACTTGAGCGCGGCGATGCCCGAGAGTTGCCGCTCGAGGAGGCGCTCCGCCGCCTGGCGTCCCCGGTAGATCACCTTCCCCTCCCGGGCCCAGGCGTAGATTCGCTGCCCGACGTCGGGGTCGACCGCGTTCACGGTGACCGTCACGTGAGAGACGCCGAGCTCCGCCAGCGTGTCGGCGTGGGCCGGCAGCGCCAGGCCGTTGGTCGAGAGGCACAGCAGGAGCTCCGGGAACCGTTGTCGGATGAGGCGAACGGTCTCCAGGGTCTCCTCCGGGTTCCCCAGCGGGTCGCCGGGTCCGGCGATCCCGACCACGGCGATGCGCGGGTCCCGCTCGAGGACCCGCTCCACGTACCGGAGCGCCTGCCCCGGCGCCAGCACCGAGCTCGTCACCCCCGGCCGGCTCTCGTTGACGCAGTCGTACCGCCGGTCGCAGTAGTTGCACTTGATGTTGCACCGGGGGGCCACGGGCAGGTGGACCCGCCCGCACACGCCCTTCGCGCTCTCGTTGAAGCAGGGATGACGGGAAAGATCAGGGGCAACACTCGTCGCGTTCATCGGGGCGCCTTTCTGATATCCAATTCCAAATTCCGAATTCCGGATTCCGAATTCTTGATGAGTCACAGATACCCATACCCCACTTCCCCCCTCGTCTGCTTCCGCTCGAGCAGGGCGTTTACGAGGGCGTCGAAGAGGCCCTGGGCGCCCCGGTAGCCGAGGTGGAGGAGGCGTTGGCCTCCGAAGCGGTCGTGGATCGGAAAGCCGACCCGGAGGAGCGGAACGTCGTACTTCCGGGCGATCGGATAGCCTTTGCTGTGGCCGACGAGGAGATCCGGGGCGAGCGTTTGGACCTCCTCGCCGAGCTCGTAGAAGTCGACGCCCTCGCGGGTCCGGGGCGGCTCCGGCAGGCAGTCCGCCGTGACCTCCCCGATCGCGCGGGCGAGGTTGCCGCTCCTGCCTCCGGAGGCGCAGAGGACCGGCCGGACGCCGATCTCCGCCAGGAAGGCGGCCAGCCCCACCACGAGGTCCTCCTCGCCGTACACCACCGCCCGCTTGCCGAAGACGTACTTGTGGCCGTCGACGTAGGCGTCCACGAGGCGCCCGCGCTCCGAGGCGTGCTTCTCCGGCGTGAGGCGGCCGGAGATGACCTCCAGGGTCCGGAAGAAACGGTCGGTCTCGCGAAGGCCGATGGGGGTCCCGAGCCGCCGCAGAGGCACGGAGAAGCGGTCCGAGAGGAGCCTTCCCGCCGTCTGCGCCTCATCGAGGGTGCGGCCGAACTCGACGGTGACCGAGGACGCCCCCATGCCGCGGATCGCGGCCAGGGGAGTTCCTCCGGCGGGAATCTTCGGGTACTCGGCGAGCGCCGGGCCGTCGAGCGTGTCCGAGTAGTCCGGCAGCACGGTCCCGGTCACCCCGAAGTCCCCGAGGATCTCCTTCAGGTAACGCAGGTCCGCCGGCGAGACAAAGCCCGGCAGCAGGTTCACGGCTCCGGTGGGCTCGCCCGGCCCGGCGAGGGTATCGACGACGCTCCGCACGGCCGCGTGAAAGCCCTCCATGTGCGTGCCGGAGTAGCTCGGCGTCGAGACCGACACGATCTCGGGCGCGAGGCCCGAACCCGCCTCTTCGGCCAGGAACTCCCGGACCAGGTGGGGGACGTCGTCGCCGATCGTCTCGGTCAGGCACGTGGTCGCGAGCCCGATCACCCGAGGCCGGTACTTGGCGATCACATTCCGGAGCCCCTTCTTGAGGTTCGGGCCCCCGCCGAAGACGGCGTGCTTCTCGCCCAACGAGGACGAGGCGATGTCCACGGGCTCGCGGAAGTGGCTGATGAGATGGCGGCGCATGTACGTGGCGCAGCCCTGAGAGCCGTGGAGGAAGGGCACCGTCCCCTCCACCCCCCGAAAGGCGAGGCACGCGCCCAGCGGCTTGCAGAGCTTGCAGGCGTTGGTGGTGGAGACGTAGGCGGGCTTCTGCGACAGAGCGAGCTCGGCCATGGCGGACCTCACGCGGCCCAGGCGCGGCGCGGCACGAAGCGCCAGACCGGGCTCATCACCGTGCGGTAGATCTCGTCGGCGAAGTTGAGCATGCCGACGAAGCCCTCCAGGGCCTCCTTCCGCTCGTGATTGTGGTCGCAGAAGCCGACGCCCAGCTTATGGGCGATGGGGCGCTCCTTCACGCCTCCGACGAAGACGTCCACGTCCTTCTCCTTCAGGAAGTCCGAGAGCTCCAGCGGGTTCGAGTCGTCCACGAGGATCGTGCCCTCGTCGGTGATCTCGTAGAGCTCCCGGTAGTCGGCCTCGGTGCCCGTCTGGGAGCCCACGAGCACCACCTCCATGCCGAGGAGCCGGAACGCCTTCACCAGCGAGAAGGCCTTGAAAGCCCCGCCCACGTAGATCGCGGCCTTCTTCCCTTCGAGCGCCTTCCGGTACTCGCGCAGCCTGGGATAGAGCACCGCCAGCTCCTCCCGCACGAGCTCGCGGGTCCGGGAGAGGGTCTCCTCGTCTGCGAAGAACTGGGCCACGCGGTAGAGGGAGTCGGCCATATCCTCGACGCCGAAGTAGGAGACCCGCAGGAAGGGGGTCCCGTACTTCTCCTTCATCATGACCGCGAGGTCCTGGGTCGCCCCGGAGCACTGGACCACGTTGAGCGCGGCGCCGTGGCAGCGGCGGAGCGCGTCTACCCGGCCGTCGCCGGTGATCGTCGCGACCACCTCGATGCCCATGCGCCGGAAGTACTCCTTGATGATCCAGATCTCGCCGGCGAGGTTGAAGTCGCCGAGAATGTTGAGGCTCTTCGGCGAGATGCCGGAGGTGTCGCCGGTGCCGACGAGTTGGAAGAGCGCGTCGCACGCCGCGTGGTAGCCCTCCCGCTTGTTTCCCTTGAACCCCTCGGACTGGACCGGGATGACCGGGATCCCCTTCTCGTCGGCGACGGCGCGGCAGACCGCCTTCAGGTCGTCGCCGATGATCCCGACGATGCACGTCGAGTAGACGAAGGCCGCCTTCGGCTCGTGGCGGTCGATGAGCTCCAGGAGCGCCGCCCGGAGCTTCTTCTCACCCCCGAAGATGACGTCCCGCTCCTGGAGGTCGGTGGAGAAGCTCAGCCGATGGAGCTCGGGCCCCGAGGAGAGCGCACCGCGGATGTCCCACGTGTACGCCGCGCACCCGATAGGCCCGTGGACCAGGTGGAGGGCGTCGGCGATCGGGTAGAGCACCACCCGCGAGCCGCAAAAGACGCAGGCCCGCTGGCTCACCGCCCCGGCGGCGCTCTCCCGATTGCAGGCGAGGTCGAAGGCCGCCTCGCCCTTCCGCTGGACCTGACGCTTCCGTTCTTCGAGGATGGTTTCCATGGACGTTCCGCTTCCGAGAGAGTGGACGAAATGGACGATATGGACCCAATGGACTCCTTCATTCTTCATTCTTCAGAGCAGGTACTCCTCCGCCGTGTCTCCGTCGGCCAGGGCGTCGAGGATCGCGTCGATCGACTCCTCGTCGGCGGCGCCGTACCAGTGGCCCTGGGGGTAGACGACCAGGGCGGGGCCGTTGTCGCAGACTTTGAGACAGCTCGTGCTCGAGACGAGGGCGTCGATGCCGCGGTCGGAGAGCTCGGACTCCAGGTAGGGCAGCAGGCCCTGCGCGCCCTTGGCGTGGCAGACGCCCTTCGGCTCGGTTCCCCGGAAACTGGAACAGACGAGGATGTGGTAGGTGGGCTTCTTCATGGCGGTTTCTCCGGCACGATGGCGCCTCAGGCGCAGTGGGTCGATGCCCGGGGAAGAGCAACCGGCGTGCCGAGGGGGCTCAGGAGGGCGAAATAGGGGCAGAGGGCCGCGCCCAAGGGGGCTTCCTCGAGCCGCCGGCGGCGCGATTCCCCGAGGGGCGGGCGGTACCCTTCGGTTTCGTCAGGGAGGACCTTTCGTTTTTGTCAGGACGGGGCTGGGCTAGTGGGCGGGACTCGAGGGGGCGCAGACGCAGAACCGGGCTCATCCACCCGGAAGGACGATGCCCTCCATCTCACGAAAGTCCGCGTCGAAGGTCGGCAGGAAGGAGGGCGCGACCCCATCTCCCCGCGACCACGTCTTGAAGCACCGCGGCCGCAGAGGGGTGGTGGACGTCGCGCTCAGTGGGGTAGGAAGCCGAACCGGCCCCGGCCGGGGCTTTCGCCCCGCCCGGGCCGGCTCCTCAGCAGCTCGCCATCTCGTCGATGGCTGCGGCGCCGATCTCCGCCGTGCGCACCCGCGCCGCGTCGTGGACGGGGAGGACGAAGATCTTCCCGTCGCCCGGGTTTCCGGTCCGGTTCGCGGCGATCAGCGTCTTCACCACGGACGAGACCGCCTCGTCCGGGACCACGAGGCTCAGCAGCCGCTTGGCAACCAGCCGCGGCCCCTGGGCCAGCGTCGCGACCACCTCCGGCTGGGGCGCCGCGTCGTCGAGGAGCGCCCTCCGGAGCTCGTAGTCCACCGGCCGGCTGCCCCTCCCCATGACCTTGGCGGCCGTGAGGGCAGGAAAACCCGCCTCGGCCAGCGCCGCCTTCGTCGGGTTGATCTTGTCCATCCGGATGACGGCCAGGACCTCCTTCATGGCTTCTTTCCCGTCTCGGCCGCGCCGGTGGAGATCGTGTAGACCTCCTCGACGGGACTCACGAAGATCTTCCCGTCGCCGAAGGCTCCCTTCTCCCCGGTCCGGGCCGCGTCCATGATCGTCCGGAGCAGCAGGTCCTTGTCGCTCTCGTGGACGACCGCCATCAGCATCTCCTTGGGGAGCTCGTCGTAGGTCACGCTCCCCACCTTCAGCCCCCGCTGCTTGCCCCGGCCCGCCACGTCCATCTTGGTCACCGCGGGATACCCCGCCTCGAGCAGTGCCTGCATCACCGCCGCAGACCTCTCCGGCCTAACAATCGCTCGAACCATGATCATGGTCGCTTCCTTCCCGTGTAGGGCGGGGCTTGCCCCGCCGGACCAAACCGTCATGCCCGTAGGGCGGGGCTTGCCCCGCCGGAACCTGTCGCCACTGTTCCACTCACCCAAACAACCCATACTCCATCAGGAGCTTCTCGAGCTCCGGGATGGCGAGGGGGGTGGGGACGACGAAGATCTTGTTTTCGTCCATGGCCTTCGCCAGATTCCGGTAGTGGCCGGCCTGCTCGTGGTCGGGCGCGTGGTCGATGACCGTCTTTCGGTTGATCTCCGCCCGCTGGACCATGTTGTCGCGGGGCAGGAAGTAGATCATCTGCGTGCCGAGCTTCTCCGCGAAGGCGCGGATCATCGTCTCTTCGTTGTCCACCTTGCGGCTGTTGCAGATGAGCCCTCCCAGACGGACCCCGCCGGCTTCGGCGTACTTCTTGATGCCCTTGCAGATGTTGTTGGCCGCGTACATGGCCATCATCTCGCCTGAGACGACGATGTAGATCTCCTCTGCCTTCCCTTCCCGGATGGGCATCGCGAAGCCGCCGCAGACGACGTCGCCGAGGACGTCGTAGAAGACGTAGTCGAGCTCCTTGTCTTCCTCGTACGCCCCGAGCTGCTCCAGCAGGTTGATCGAGGTGATGATGCCGCGGCCGGCGCAGCCGACGCCCGGCTCCGGCCCGCCGGACTCGACGCAGACCGTGTTTCCGAAGCCCGCCTTGGAGACGTCCTCCAGCTCCACGTCCTCCCCTTCCTCCCGGAGCGTGTCGAGCACGCTCTTCTGGGCGAGACCGCCCAGAAGAAGCCGCGTGGAGTCGGCCTTGGGGTCGCAGCCCACAACCATGACCTTCTTGCCCATCTCGGCCAGTCCGGCCACCGTGTTCTGGGTCGTCGTGGACTTGCCGATCCCGCCTTTCCCGTAGATCGCTACCTTTCGCATGATGGACCTCCGTCAACAGGTTCCCGATGGGGAGGCTAAGAGCAATGGGTGTGCCGCAGAGCAGTGGAATCGGAACTCGCCGGGAAAACCAGTCTGGGCGCGCGTTACTGGTCGCTCGGGAGAAGGCGCCCGTCTCGAGAAGACGTCTCGTTTACAAGAATGAAGGGGGAGGACCTTACGCTATTGTCAGGTCGAGATCGAAGGAGTCGAGACAGCTCTGAGCCCGCCGAGGATAGTAACGGTCGACGGCATCTCACTTGCAACCGTTGAAGGACGTTGTGGGATGTCCTACATTCGACGTACAGTCTAAGCCGAGAGGAGCAGCAGCCATGGAGTTGCGCATAAACCTTCGTGAGGCGAATCAACATCTCTCTCGGTACGTGGACGCAGTCGCGAGGGGAGATGTCGTCGTCATCACGCGCAGGGGGAAACCGATCGCTCGCCTGGTGCCGGAACCGGCCGTTCGTGAGCTCACCGAGGAACAGCGGGAGGCCAGAGCGCGCGCGAGAGAGAGGATGGCGAAAGGGTACTCGCTGGGAGGGGAGCGTATCCCCAGAGAAGAGCTCCATGAGCGATAGACGGGTCACGCTCGATACGAATGTTCTCCTTTACTCCGTCGACCGGGACGCGGGCGAGCGCCATGAGCGCGCAGCTGGTTGGTACGGCGTGCGTTTTCGGAATCCCTTCCTCCATCCACAGCCGCTTCCCTAAGCCCGCTCCTTCTTCCTCCAGCACACGAGTTGGGTCGGCCTCCCGCCGACGATAAAAAAAGGCCCCCGGCGACGGGCGCTCGGGGGCTGCAGGAGGGGGATGAGACTCACATCACGAGCTCGACCTCGCGCTCGTCGGCGTCGCGGTCTTGCCGGTCCAGGAGGAGGTCGAGCATCTTCTCGAGCAGGCGGAGGGCTCCGCGGTAGCCCACGGTCGGGAAGTAGACGTGGCCGATGCGGTCGACGATCGGGAAGCCGTGGCGCAGGTGCGGGATGTCCTCGTCGCGGGCGATGTACTTGCAGTAGGTGTTGCCGATGACGAGGTCCGGCCGGTCGTTCTTGATCCACTGGTGAAGGAGGAACATGTCGCCCGAGGAGCGGACGTTCGGCTTGAAGGGCAGGTCCTTCGTGAGCTCCTCGACGCGGCGCTCGAGCTCCTTTCCGGGCGTGCCGGTGACGATGTGGGTGGGCCACATGTCCAGGGTCACGAGGAACTCGGTGAGCGCGATGACGGTGTCGGGGTCGCCCACCAGGGCGACCTTCTTGCGGTAGAGGTACTGCCCCATGTCACTCATCAGATCGAGCACCTGGCCCCGCTCCACCTCGATCTCTTCGGGCACCGGGACCGCACCCGCCTTGCGCAGGGCGTCCACGAATCGGTCGGTGGCGAGTAGACCGATGGGCAGGTCCAGCACGGTGCACGGCACCTTGCACTTGGTCTCGAGCTCCCGGGCGGCCGGTGCGGAGGCCCAGGCGCCGAGAGCGAGCGTGGCGCGGCTGTCCCCCGCGCTCTTGAGCTCGGAGACGGTCACGCCGCCCCGGGGGTAGAACTCGTGCCGGCCGGTCTGCGGCGCGTTGAGGACGCCGGAGGTGTCCGGGAAGAGCACCGCCGGGACGCCCAGGACCCCGGCGATCCGCCGGAGCTCGGCCATATCGGCCGGCTCGACGTAGCCGGGGACGAGGTTCACCTGGTCTTTCGCCTCCCCCGTCTTCTCCGCGAAGTAGGTGACCATCGACTTCGTCATGTTCGCGAAGCCCGTCACGTGGGAGCCGACGTAGCTCGGCGTGTTCGTGTGGATGACGTACTTCCCCTCGGGGATCTTGCCGCCCTCGCGGGTAGCGGACACGATCTGCGGGATATCGTCGCCGATCGTCTCCGAGAGGCAGGTCGTGTGGACCGCGATCACCTCGGGATCGTAGAGGCTGAAGATGTTGTGGATGGCCTGCGTCAGGTTCGCCCCCCCGCCGAACACCGACGCGCCCTCGGTGAACGAGCTCGTGCCGGCCATCACCGGCTCCTTGTAGTGGCGGGTGAGCATGCTCCGGTGGTAGGCGCAGCACCCCTGGGAGCCGTGGCTGTGTGGGAAACAGCCGCGGATTCCCAGCGCGGCGTACATCGCCCCGATGGGCTGACAGGTCTTGGCCGGGTTGACGGTGAGCGCCGAGCGCTCTTTGATCTCGGTGGGTGTATGTCGTAGCAGCATCGCTGTCCTCTCTGTCGGGTGGGCACTGCCAACCGGATGCCGTCATCGCGAGGCCCGAAGGGCCGTGGCGATCCAGGAGAGTCCGAACCGACTCAGGGCTGGATTGCTTCGCTTTGCTCGCAATGACGTCGGGATGTTAGCCGACGATCCGGCCATACAGGTGGGCAACGCCCACCGGATGCCGGGATTTGGTGGGCGGTGCCCACCCTACGGGTTCCTGATGGACCGAATGGACGAGTTCTTCATTCTTCATTCTTCATTCTTGCTCCAAGGTGCCTTTAAGTAGCTCCACACCTTGTTGTTCACCATCCGGTCGATCTCGCGGTAGAAGTTCGCGGCGCCTCGGAAGCCGGCGTAGGGGCCGCCGTAGTCGTAGCTGTGGAGCTGCTTCAGCGGCACGGCGTTCTTCTGGACGACGTACTTCTCCTTGATGCCGGCGCAGAAGATGGCCGGCTTGTAGAGCTCCAGGAGCTTCTCGGTCTCGTAGTGGCTGATGTCGTCGATGGTGAGGGTGTTCTCCCGCATGGCGAGGATCATCCCCTCATAGTCGGCGAAGCCGAGGCCGCCCTTCTCGAGGTTCGCGAGCTGCTCGGGCGTCCTGCGCGGGCGGAACTTCGCCTCGTCGGGCTCCACGTGGAGCTCCTCGATGTTGCGACTGTCGGCGTCGACCTTGATCGTGGGAATCACCCGCCGTCCCTCGTAGTCGTCCCGATGACCGAACTCGTAGCCGGCGACCACCGTCTCCATCCCGAGTTCCTCGAAGAGCTCCTGATAGTGGTGGGCACGGGAGCCGCCGACGAAGAGCATCGCCAGCTTGCCCTCGGTGCGGGGCCGGATCTCGGACGCGACTGCGGCGACCGGAGGCAGCTCCCGCGCGATCACCTCCTCCACGCGCGCACTGAGCTCCGCGTCCTCGAAGTAATGGGCGATCTTCCGGAGCGACTTGGCCGTGGCCTCGGCGCCGATGAAGTTCACCTTGAGCCAGGGGATCCCGTACTTCTTCTCCATCATGTCGCCCATGTAGTTGATGGAACGGTGGCACATGATGAGATTCAGGTCGGCGGTGTGGGCCCTCGAGAACTGCTCGTACGTTGCGTTGCCGCTGAACGTCGAGACGATCGTGATCCCGCACTCCTCGAAGACCCGCTCGAGCTCGAACGCGTCGCCCCCGATGTTGTACTCGCCGAGCAGGTTGACCTTGAACTTGCCCTCGGGCGCGACGTCGTTGAGCCCCACCACGTGCTTGAAGACCTGGTTGTTCGCGATGTGGTGCCCGGCGGACTGGGACACGCCCTTGTATCCTTCGCACGAGAAGCCGAAGACGTTGATCCCGAGCTTCTCCTTCATCTGCCGGGCTACGGCGTGGATGTCGTCGCCGATGAGTCCCACCGGGCAGGTGGCGAACACGGCGATGCCGCGCGGGTGGATCAGGTCGTACTCCTCCTGGTTGGCGGCCTTGAGCTTCTTT
>JACRCS010000238.1 GCA_016218905.1 Deltaproteobacteria bacterium | reverse complement strand
TCTGTGGCCGTAATGCTTGTCATCGGGCAACCTCCTCTGGCGTACGTAAAAGCGTACGCCATCCGGCTCCTTCCGTCAATCTTGCGGCGAACGGATGGATCACGGGCACGGGGCTCTATCCGTGTCCCGTGCATTCGCTCGTTAGCCCTATTTCTGCTTGTATGCCTTAATAAGCTGAGAGACGAGGGCGTTGACAGTACACCCCGCTGCATCCGCCAGATCGTTTAGTTTCTTGAAGTTTGCCGGCGAGATGTCTTTGTCGAGAGTTTTCGTCGTGCCGTCGTTCCAGCTCAGGATATTCCTCGGACCCAATATGAACTTGTCGGGGTAGAGCTTGGCGGCCTTCTTCTTGGTCTGATTCCATGCTTGATCCAGATCGCGAGTTGGCGCCATCTGACCCAGCATGCCGAGGTTACGGATGATGGTTTCCTTTAGGTCAGCCGAGCCGGTGGGGAGTTGGAGGAGAATGGCGAGCATAGCGTCCGACAGCTTTGTCTTGGATACGCCAACCCCCATTCCAGCCCGTCGCATATCAGCAAAGATGTTTCGTCCAGACATTGAATGCCCTCATGAATTCAGTGATGGTTCAATGACTTTTCGTGGTCCTATTTGGGAACGACTAGAGTTGTATCCGGAGTGCGAGCAGCAGAGCCGCTGCGAGCGCTGAGTCTCCATTATCCGGGCAGCTCCCCGGAGGCTGAGCGGCATTCCGGATACAACCTGTTGAACGAAGCCGTTTCGGCGAGAGGGCTCGACGCCGGCTCAGTTTCTATGGGTTTTGTAACGAGCATAGAGGGGGCGAGTTCCGCGAGGTGTCGGGCAAAGGGCGGGCGGGGGCGGGGTCTTGCGGCCCGTCTGGGTCGGGTACGGCATGGGAAGGCAAGCGGGTTCGAGCTCATGAGCACCCCCTTGGGTGCGTTTCTACCGCGGTTTTTGGAGGAAAAGCCAGACCTATCCGAGGGCGTCTCGATCAGAGGCGCCTGAGGCGACACCCGAGTTACGTGTGTGCCTGCGTCACCGGAGGGGCACGGATCGGGGGCCAGGGTTGCGTCCGGGACAGGACGCGGACTCGGGCGAGGTTCGGGCTGCCGCAGTTCGGGCAGCGCTGGATGTCGACCCCTGTCAGGGCCAAGATGGCCTCACGGGGGTCGACCGGGAGGGGCTTGTCCGTCGGCGGGGGCGCGGCCAGGAGCCTGCGGCAGCGCGCGAGCGTGTGCTTCTTAGTCCGGTGGGACAGAAATCCGTAGTGACGGATCCGCTGTAGGCCGCGGGGCAAGACGTGTAACAGGAAGCGCCGGATGAACTCGTCGGCTGGCAGCCGGGCTACGCGGAGCACGCGTGGCCTGCTCGATGCGAGCACGTCCTGCGCTCGTCCGCGCGCCCGCCGGGCTACCGGTCTCGTCGGTCCCGCCCTCCGTGGGCTCCCCGACGCGACTTCCTCGTGAAGTCGTCCTGACCTTAACGCAAAGAGGCGCCGCGGCCGAGTTGCTCGGCGGCGGCGCCGCTGTTCTTCCTGCTGTTCCCGGGTCCGGCCCTCTCCCCATCCCGACCCTCCGGATGGGGGAACGCTAGCCTTCGGCGCGCGGGCCTGTCAACGCGAAAGTCCGGCGTCCTCGCGCGAGCGTTCCGCGCCCCAGACCACCCTCGCTGGGGAAGGGTGCGGGACGCCGGCCGGCTCGACAGGCTGAGCCGGAGCCCCTGGAGCTTTCTCGGCCTCGATGGCCAGTCTGGGCGGGACCGGTACCGGACGGCGGCGCATGGAGGGTCCGCGGACGGGACGCGGAGGTGTGCGTTCCGGCCCAAGCTGAACGCGGCTTCCAGAACACCGCCCGTTCTCCACCCCCGTCTTCAGCGCAACTTCTCAGCCTCCGCGAAGGTTTCTGGCGCGTTGGTGCGGCCGGATCCCCTCCGCCGGAGGACCCCCGCCCACGCCACGGACGCTGCGACTTGCATTCGGGGCACGTGAAGAGGGAGATAGGCTACGAGCTCGTCGCTCCTCACGAGGCGTTCTCACCCGTCACTCGTCACGTCTCACCTGTCACGCGTCTAGTCACGCGTTGTCGGTACTCAGCACGCAGAAGGGAGGTTAGATGTTCCGCGTCGTCGCGGTCTCAGGCAGCCCGAGGGAAGGAGGCAACACGGAGGCACTCGTCGACGCGGCGGCCGAGCCCTTCGCCGCGGCCGGACACCGGGTGGAGAAGTTCTATTTGAGTCGGGAGGAGGTCGGGCCCTGCCTCGCCTGCGACGCCTGCGAGCTCGATCACACCTGCGTGATCGAAGACGATTGGCAGGAGCTCTGGCCGAAGGTCGCGGCTTGCGGCGCGCTCCTCGTGGGGAGCCCGGTCTACAACCGGAACGTCTCGGCCCAACTCCAGCCCGCCTTCAACCGCTTCCACTGCGTCCTCCACACGCACCCGTTCCGGGACCGGATCTGCTTCGGGGGGGCCATCGCCGTCGGGAACGCTCCCAACTCCCAGGGAACGGTCCTGAACGTGATCTACAGCTTCCTCCTCTCGCTCGGGATCTATTGCGTCCCCGCGGTCCTCAACGGCGTGTCGGCCGTGGCCCGGGAGAGAGGCGAGGTGTTGAAGCAGCCCCAGAGCCTCGCAGCCGCGCGGGCGCTCGGAGAGAACATCCTCCGGGCGCTGGTTCGGACGCGGGGGGAGGAGTAAAAAAACCGACCCACGAGAAGGAAGTCTCGTTTTGCAGAGCATGCACCCGCGAGCTGAGCCCACTGCTCGCCGGAAGAGCAACACAGTTGCTCCGGCGCGCCGGGCGTAGTAGATTGCTGCCACTCCATTAGTAAACTAATGTTTGGGAGGGCGGCATGGGCCCGAGAACGAACAAGACCCGGCAGGACAGCTGCGAGACGGGGCCGAGCTTGCGGACGTGGCTCGCTCAGCTCGAGGCGGCCGGGCAGTTGCGGCGCATCACGGCTCCTGTCGACGGGGACCAGGAGATCGGCGCCGTCACCCGGATCAACCTGGGCCTCGGCGGCCCCGCGCTCCTCTTCGAGAACATCCGTGGCCACGAGAAAGGCCGCTGCACGAAGTTCCTCACGGGGGCTCTGGGCAACAAAGCGCAGCTCTGCGCCCTGCTCGGGCTCGCGAGCGACACCCGCGACGGCGACGTCGTGCGCCACCTTCGCCGGGTCTTCCGGGAGCCTGTCACCCCCAAGCTGGTCCCTACCGGCCCGGTCAAGGAGAACGTCCTCAGGGGCGACCAGATCGACCTGCGGGAGTTTCCTGCGCCCCGGTGGCACCACCTGGACGGCGGGCGCTTCCTCGACACGTTCTGCGGCGTCGTGACGAAGGACCCGGAGAGCGGCGGGACGAACGTGGGGATCTACCGCGGTCAGATCCTGGGGCGGGACAAGGTCGGCAAGCTTCTCATCCCCACGCAGCACTGGGGGGGACACTTCCTCCAGCACGCACGATCTCGGGAGCCGATGCCCGTCGCGGTCGTTCACGGCTGGCACGACGTGCTCCCCTTCTGTGCGGGAAGCCCCTTCCCGAAGGGCGTCTGCGAGTGGGACATGATGGGCGCGATTCTAGGGCGCCCAGTGCAGCTGACGAAGTGCGAGACCGTGCCCCTCGAGGTCCCGGCGAGCGCGGAGATCGTCGTGGAAGGCTTCGTCTCCCCCGATCCCGCGGACTTCGAGGTCGAGGGCCCCTTCGGAGAGTATCCCGGGTACCTCGTCGGAGCGGCGTCTCCCAAGCCGGTCCTCCGGGTCACGTGCATCACGCACCGCAACGAGCCGATCCTGCGGGGCGCACTCGAGGGGGCGCGGCCGGGGTTCCCCAGCGAGGACTCGATGCTCTGCGCCTACGGGTGGTCGGCGATCGCCTGGAACACGCTCGACGCGTTCGGCGTGGCCGGGGTGACGGATGTTTGGATGCCGCCGGTCGTCACCGGAACGAACATCGTCGTCCAGATCCGCAAGGCGTACCGGGGCCACGCGCAGCAGGTCGCCAACGCGCTCTGGGGAACGAGCGCCGGTCAGTGGTTCTATAAGAACGTCATGGTCGTCGTGGAGGTCATCGACTTCCGCGACCGCGAGGCTCTCGAGTGGGCCTTCGCCTTTCGGGTCAATGCGGGCGAGGGTCAGCTCCTGACCTTCGGGCCCACCTTCGGCTCCGTCCTCGACCCCTCCACCCCCCGTGCGCAGGCCGACCCCCGGAAGTACGGCACGGGCCGTTGGACGCGCGTCCTGATCGACGCGACGCGCAACTGGGAGTTCGAGCCCGACCCCGGAGCGGGCGGCCGGAGGTTCCCCCCGGTCAGCAAACTCCCGCCGGAGCTCGAGAAGCGGGTCCGGGAACGCTGGGAAGAGTACGGGATCGGGATCGACTATCTCTCCGAGGAGAAGCGGGAGCTCCTCACGTTCGAGAAGCTCTCGAAGGTCCTGGGGGAAGTCTGAGACGGCGACGGAAGGAGTGTGAGAATGGGACGTAAGAGCCGCGCAGCGTTCGTCGGAGCCGTGTGCATCGCGACTCTCGCCACGCAGGGGTTCGCCGCGGAAGCGGTCAAGATCGGGGTCGTGACCTCCGCGACCGGCAAGTACGCGCCGATGGGGCAGGGAAACCTCACGGCCATCAAGCTGGCGGCGAAGCTCGTCAACCAACAGGGCGGCGTGCTCGGCCGGCTGGTGGAGTTGATCTTCCACGACGACGAGGGCCTGCCCGAGAAGGCCGGCCAGCTGACGAAGAAGCTGATCGCCGAAGAGCACGTCGTCGCCGTGATCGGCTCGGCGGCGGTCGTGGCCACCGCGCCCATCGCGAACCTCTGTGACCAGCACAAGGTGTTGCACGTCTTCCTGAACCCCCAGGTCTCCATCTGGGAGCGCGGCGGGAAGATCCTCCCGTACAGCTTCCACACCGTCCCGCACAACTCTCTCGACGCCCAGGCCCTCTCCGATTACCTGGAGAGCGTCCTCAAGATCAAGAGGGTGGCGGTCTTCCACGATTCGAACCAGTACGGCACGGAAGGTGCGGCTTTCCTGAAAGAGGTCCTCGCGAAGCGCGGGAAGGTCGAGGTCGTCGCCGTCGAGAAGTTCCAGGAGTCGGATCGCGACCTCACCGCCTCCCTGACGAAGATGCAGCAGAAGAACCCGCAAGCCCTGGTGATCTGGGGGGGCATGCCGACGGCGCCGATCATCGCCAAGAACATGAGGCAGATGGGGATGACGATTCCCATCGTGGGCGCGCAGGCGATGGGTTCTCCGGCCTACATCGAGGTGGCCCAGGACGCCGCCGAAGGGACCGTCTTCAGCGCGCCCCTGAACTACGGCGAGCCTCTCCCGGAGGAGAAGCTCCTCTTCGACAACTACCTCGCCGAGTACAAGAAGCCCCCGAGCGCCTTTGCCGCCTTCGGCTGGGACGCCTTTATGCTCGTCGTGGAAGCGATCAAACGCTCGAACAGCACGAGCCCGGAGAAGATGCGCAATGCGCTCGAGTCGCTGCGCGGCTACAAGGGCGCCGTGGGCGAGTACAACATGAGCCCCACCGACCACAACGGGCTCTCGGCGAGCGCCTTCAAACTCATCAAGATCCAAAACCGCAAGTGGACGCCGGCGCCTCGTTAGCCGAAGCCCCGTCCCCCGAGAGCGTCGAGGCGCCCGCGGCGCGCCCGGGGGGTGCGCGCGCCGTGGCCTTCGTCGCTGCCGCGGCGGGCCTGATCGCGTTCCCCCTCGTCGACGCGAACGGCTACCACACGTCGGTGGGGCTCATGATCGGGATCTACGCTCTCGCGAACCTGGGACTGAACCTCCTTCTGGGGAACACTGGGCAGATCTCCCTCGGCCAGGCGGCCTTCTTCGGAATCGGCGCCTACACGGCCGGAAACATCTCCGAACGGATCGACTGGGCGGCGCGGGGCCTGGAGGCTTGGGGCTTCTGGTTCGGTTCACTCGGGGCCGCCCTGTTCGCGGGCCTGGCGGGTTGCGCGATCGGTTTTTTCGCCGTGCGGCTCAAGGGGCACTATCTAGCCATCGCGACGCTGGGCTTTCAGGTGATCTTCTCCACCGTCGTGCTGGAGTGGTACCCGGTGACCGGAGGCCCCGGTGGGTTTCAGCTTTCCGCGCCGGTTCGCCTCGGGAGCTTCGATTTCGCGAGCGACGCCCGCTACTTCTACCTCACCTGGGCGTTCGTCGGGATCGCCTTCGTCGCCGTTCGCAGGCTCGAGAGATCGCGCATCGGCCGAGCGCTTCACGCGATCAAGGAGTACGAGGGACTCGCCGAGGCGTGCGCGGTGTCCCCGGTCCGGTACAAGCTCCAGGTGTTCACTCTGGCGGCCGGGCTCGCCGGATTCGCCGGTAGCCTCTACGCCCACCACGTCCGCAGCATCGGGCCGGCCTCCTTCTCGGTGCAGATCTCGCTCACGTGGCTCGTCATGATCGTCGTCGGTGGGCTCGGCACCGCCTGGGGCGCGCTCGTGGGAACGGCGAGCCTGTACGTGCTGCCGGAGGTGGTGCGCGCCGTCTCCGCCCTCCCGTGGTTTTCGGAGGCGCTTCGTCATCGCCTCTCCGACAACAACGTCCAGGGGCTCGTATTCGGGCTCGTCCTCGGCGTCTTCGTTCTCTTCGTGCCGAAGGGCGTAGTCGGGACCCTCGACCGCCGGAGGCGGGCCTCGTGAGCCTCGGTGCGGCCATCCAGCTCACGGCCGGCGGTGTGAGCGCCGGGTGCCTTTACGCGCTCGTCGCCCTCGGGCTCCACCTCGTCTTCAAGGCGACGAAGGCGATCAACTTCGCCCACGGCGAACAGGTGATGGTGTCGGGGCTCGTCGCCCTCACCCTCGCCGGACCCCTCGGGTTGCCCCTCCCCGCGGCGTTTGCCCTGACCGTGCTCTTCGGCGCCGGCTTCGGGTGGCTCTACGAGCGGGCGCTCATCCGCCGGGTGCTCTCGGAGGGGCACCTCTCAATCATCCTCCTCTCGGTTGCCGTAGCCATCGTGCTCGAGAACGGCGGCGCGCTCCTCTGGGGCAAGGAGCCCCAGCCGTTCCGGGGTTTCTCGGGAGACGAGCCCGTCTCGGTCCTGGGAGCGGGAATCCACCCGCAGACTTTCTGGGTGGTGGGGCTGACCGCGGTCTCTCTCGCCTCCCTGCACTGGTTCTTCACCCGCACGGCTGCCGGCACAGCCATCGAGGCCGCGGCCAACAACCCCACCGCCGCTCGGCTCGTGGGGATCTCGCCGGAGCGGGCCACCCGGCACTCCTTCGTCATCGCGTCGGCCTTGGCCGCCGCCGTCGGGATCACGGGCGCACCTCTCCTGATGGTAGGCGGATCCCTTGGGACCGTCGTCGCGCTGAAGGGGTTCGCGGCCCTCGTGGTAGGGGGGCAGGCGAGCAGCCTGGGGGTCGTGTTGGGAGGGCTGCTTCTCGGCCTGCTCGAGTTCTTCTCGGCGTTCTTTCTCTCCCAGGGTTACCGCGACGCGGTCTCCTTCGCCGTGCTCATCGCGGTCCTCCTCTTCCGTCCCCAGGGGCTCTTCGCCCGGGCCGGCGGCGCCGGCTGATGGCGCTCCTGGAGGTCGAGGGCGTGGTCAAGAACTTCGGTGGCGTGCAGGCGCTGAGCCGCGTGTCGCTCGCCGCTGTCGAGGGAGAAACCCTGGCCGTCATCGGCCCGAACGGCGCCGGGAAGACGACGCTCCTGAACGTCGTGAGCGGGGCCCATCCCGCCACGGCCGGGACGGTCCGCCTGGCCGGCCGGCGGATCTCGGGGCTCTCCCCGGACCGGGTCGCTTCCCTCGGGGTCTCCCGCACGTTTCAGACCGCGCGGCTCCTGTGGGAAAGGACGCTCCTGGAGAACGTCCTCCTCGGCTTCCACGGCCGCACGCGGGCGGGCTTCGTCTCGACCATGCTCGCGGCGCCACGGGCGGCCCGAGAGGAACGGTGGGCTCGCGCCGAGGCGCTCGGACTCCTCGAGCTCTTCGGCCTCGGGGCGCGCTACGCGGACCTGGCGGGCGGCCTCTCCTACGGCCAGCAGCGCCTCGTCGAGCTGGCGCGCGCCCTGGCGGGAGAACCGAAGCTCCTCCTCCTCGACGAGCCCGCGGCAGGTCTCAACGAAGAGGAGACGCGCGGACTCGGCGAGCGGATCCATTCCGTGCGCAGGGCGCGGCCCTCCCTGACGGTCCTGCTCGTGGAGCATGACATGGCGCTCGTGACTTCGGTCAGCGACCGGACCGTGGTGCTCAACTACGGCGAGATCCTCGCCGAGGGCGGTCCCGAAGCCGTGCTGCGCGACCCGCGCGTGATCGAGGCGTACCTGGGCAGGGCGCCCGATGCTTGAGGCCGAAGCGCTTCGCGCCTCCTACGGCCGCGCCGAGGTGCTGCGGGACGTCGGCGTGCAAGTTGCCCCCGGGGAGGTCGTCGCCGTCGTGGGGCCTAACGGGGCGGGCAAGACGACGCTCCTGCGTGTGCTCTCCGGGCTCCTACCCGCGCGCTCGGGCCGTGTCCTCCTGAACGGGCGTGAGATCACGGCCACCGCGGCGGAAGCCAGGGTCGGTCTCGGCCTCTCGCTCGTGCCGGAGGGGCGCGAGGTCTTCACCTCCCTGACCGTCCGGAAGAACCTGGAGATGGGGGCCTACCACCGCCTCCGGCGGGGCCGCGGAGCGGAGATTGCCTCGGATCTGGAGGAGATCTGGGCGATGTTCCCGGTCCTTCGGGAGCGCGCCTGGCAGCTCGCCGGGAGCCTTTCCGGGGGGGAGCAGCAGATGCTCGCCATCGGGCGGGCGCTGATGGCCCGGCCGAGGCTGCTCCTCCTGGACGAACCCTCCCTGGGCCTCTCGCCGCTGCTCGTTACGGAGATCCTTCGCATCATCGCGGCGCTGCGGGAACGGGGGCTCGGCTGCCTCATGGTGGAGCAGAACGTCCAGGCCGTCCTCCGGATGGCCGATCGCGCGTACGTGCTCCAGGGCGGGCGCATCGTCGCGCACGGTTCCGGCGAGTCGCTCGTCAACGATCCGAAGACCGTTTCGCTCTACCTGCGGGGCAGAGCGACTTCCCTGTCCGAGAGTTCGGGAGAACCATGGCGTACCGAGACATCCGCGAATTCCTGAAAGAGCTGGAAGCGAGGGGCCGCCTCCGGCGCGTGAAGAGGCCGGTCGACGCCGCGTGGGAGGTCGCGGCGCTGGCCCGCTGGCTCTTCCAGGCCGTCCCGGAGCGGGACCGGTTCGGGCTCTACTTCGAGGAGGTGAAGGGATCCCGGATTCCGGTCATGACCGGGGTGCTCGGGGCCTCTCGCGAGACGTACGCGCTGGCGCTCGGGACCGAGCCGGAGCGCATCAACGACGCCTGGGTGAAGGCTCTCCTCGAGCCTCGGCCCTCGGTCCGGGTGGGCTCGGCTCCCTGCCAGGAGGTCGTCCTCCAGGGAGCGGAGGTGGATCTCGGCACTCTCCCTATCCCCGTCTGGACCCCCGGGAAGGACGCGGCGCCCTATCTGACGACGCTCACCCTCAGCAGAGACGCGGAAACCGGGATCCAGAACGCGGCCACCTACCGCGCCATGGTGCTCGACGCCGCGCATCTGGCCGTCAATCTGCCGCCGGGGCGCCACGGCGCGCTCTGCCTGGAGTCGTACCGGCGGCGGGGCGAGCCGGCGCCCTTCGCCTGGGTGATCGGCGCCGAGCCCGCGGTGCACCTCGCCGCCGTGGCGAACGTCCCCTACGGGGTCGACGAGCTCACGATCGCCGGGGGCCTCAAGGGGGAGCCGGTGGACGTAGTGTGGGCGAAGACGCAGGACCTCTACGTACCCGCCAACGCGGAGATCGTCATCGAAGGCGAGATTCGGCCTGGGGAGGAGGCGGACGAAGGGCCCTTCGGCGAGTTCGCGGGGTTCATGGGGCCGGTGGGGAGGCGTCCCCGGGTGACCGTCACCGCCATCACCTCCAGGCGGGACCCGATCTACTACGGCTACTTGAGCCAGATGCCGCCGAGCGAGAGCACCGTCATCCAAGGGCTGGGCAACGCGGGGCTGCTCTTGAAGCTGCTCCGCCACGACCTCGGCCACCGAACGGTCGCCGACGTCGCGATCGACACGACGTACGGCGGTCTCCTCGGCCACGGCACCGTCGCGCTGCGGCCCCTCTACCCCGGCCACGCGAGGCAGGTGGGCAGGCTCGTCGCGGACGTCAGTCTCCTCAAGCGGGTGACCGTCGTCGACGCCGACATCGACATCCGGGACCCGATCCACGTCGCCTGGGCAATGAACGCCCACTTTCAGCCCCAGAGGGACACGCTGGTGCTCGAAGACACCTTCACCCCGGCCAACATGGACCCCTCGGTGCGCTCCGGGGAGGGCAGGGGGACGGGAAGCAAGCTCGTGATCGACGCGACCCAGAAGGAGGAGGCGGGCTCCCTCTCGCTTCCTTCGCGAGAGCTCATGGAGCGCGCCCTGGACGTGTGGAGGGAAGCCGGTTTGCCCGAGTTCGAGCTCCCGAAGCGCGTACAGCTCCTGCTCGACCGGGCTTAGGCACGTATCTCGTCCGACACCGCGAAGCGGCGCTCACGCGAAGCGCCCCCTGCTCCGGAGAAGCCAGCCATGCCGAACCGTCGTATTGTCTCGTGGACCTCCTTGGTCGCGTTCCTCGCGCTCGCCGCCCTCCCTGCCCGGAGCGAGAACCTGGAGGAGGTGACGTACCTCCTTCCCGCGCCGGCGGCCCAGATCGCGTTCGCCCCTTGGATGCTCGCGCAGCAGCGAGGCTATTACGCCCGGGAGGGCCTGAAGGTCACTTTCCAGCCGGGGCGCGGCGGGGTCGACGTGGCCAAGATGGTCGGGGCCGGCAACGCGATCGTCGGCGGAGCCTTCGGGGACACCCCGATCGTCGTTCGCGCGAACGGCGTGCCCGTGAAGGCCGTCGCGCTTCTCGGCGGGCGCTCGATGATGGCGCTGGTGGTCCACGAGGACTCGAAGATCACCCGCCCCAAGGACCTGAAGGGGAAGACCGTAACCGTCATGACCTACGCGGACGCCGGGTACTACGCCCTCCTGGGGATGCTCGCGAGCGGCGGTCTCAACAAGTCCGACGTGGACATCCAGGCCGCGGGTCCGGCCGGGACCTGGCAGCTCTTCGCGGCGCGGAAGGCCGACGGCATGGCCGCGGTCCCGGAGTGGATCGCGGAGGTCCGGCAGGCCGGCGCGAAAGTGCGGATCATGCCGGCTTACGAATACACGAAGAGCATGGCCCAGGCGATCGTCAGCTCCGACGAAGCGATCAGGAAGCACCCGGACCTCATCCGAAAGCTCGTGCGCGCGACCCTGCGCGGCTTCAAGGACATCATGACCGATCCGAAGGCAGCCGTGCGCGACTACGTCGCCGCGATGCCGATGTACCGGGGGCGCGAGGCCTTCGTGGAGGAGACCTTCCGGCTCTACAATACCCACGTCTACCCGGGCCAGGAGGTGTTCGGCCTGATGGACGCAGACCGGCTGGGAGCCCTGCAAAAGTTCTATTTCGAGCAGGGGATCGTTCAGAAGGAGGTGCCCGTCTCGGAGCTCTTCACCAATCAGTTCATCCAGTAGCCCCTTCTCGCACTTCGAGGCTTGCTGGTCCGGACTAGCACCTCCCGACCGGCGGCGCGAAAGCGGCCGGCGACCCCTAAGGGAGGAGCGACCTGCGTACAGGTCCGGCAGACGAGCTCCCTCGGACGGCGGGGTAGGGGAGCGCGAGTCTCAGAGCTCGTGCCTCTCCAGGGGCGCGAGCGCCGGTCCCTCCAGGACCGAGCCGTTCCAGGCGAAGCGGCTCCCGTGGCACGGGCAGTCCCAGCTCTCTTCGACCTCATTCCAGTGCACCTTGCACTTGAGGTGGGTGCAGACGGGGGAGAGGGCGGTGAGGGCGCCCTCTTCGCTCCGATAGACGGCGAGGGTGTGGCCCTCGACGTCGACGAGCCTCCCTTCGCCCGGAAGGACCTGACTCACCGACTTCGCCTTCTCGCCGGCGAGGTAGTCCTTCACGAACTGCCCCACGACGTCGACGTTTTCGACCAGGAAGTCCTTCGCGGATTTCACGGGCGTGAACCGAGCCTTGTAGAGGTCGGCCCAGGGGCTCGAACCGGTGGAGATCCAGTCGCCCAGGATGCGGCCCGCGAGCGTTCCGTAGGTGAGCCCGTCGGTGGAGAACCCGGTGGCGATCCAGGCTCGCTCGGCCCCGGGACTCGGGCCGATGACCGGGAGACCGTCGGCGGGACGGTACGACTGCGCCGACCACCGGTAGAGCGGTTCCTCCGGGTCGAAGCGGTTCCGGAGGACGTCCTCGACGTAGGCGAGCGCTTGGGCCGGCCGGCCGTGGCCCACCTTGTGGTGGCCTCCCACGACGATGGCGAAGTGCCGTCCGCCCGCTTCGAGGAAGCGGACCGAGGCCTTCTTGGGCGAGTAGAGCCAGTACGCGCCCTGGGCCGGCGGGGCTCCCCTGAGCGTGGCGGCGACCCCGTACTCGCGGTACGGGAAGACCTTCGTCTGGACGAGGTTGAAGCCCTTGGGGACGTGGGTCGCCATGACTACGTGGGTCGCAGTGACGGTGTAGGGGCCAACCTGGACGACACCTTCCTTGCGGTCCACGTCGGTCGCGGGCGAGTCCTCGAAGATCCGGCAGTGAGGGGAGGCGATCGCCTCCGCGAGGCGCCGCACGTACTCGAGCGGGTGGAACTGGGCCTGGTTCTCGAGCGCGTACGCCTTCGCGACCGTGAACGGCAGCGGGACGGTCTCTATCCAGCGCACGGGCAGGCCGAGCCGCCGCAGGACCTCGTACTCGGCCTCCACTTCTTCGACGGGCAGCTCGGCGCCGGACGCGGCGCCCTGGACGAAGGGCCGGCGACCGAAGGCGCACGCGATCCCGTGCCTGCGAGCGGTCTCTTCAATGAACCGAACGGCCTCCCCGCGGGACGCCGCGACCCGCCCCGCCGTCTCTTCGCCCCACCGTTTCACCAGGGAGCGGAGCCCCGAGTCCACCGTCTGGTACAGGTTTCCGGTCGAGTTGCCGGTCGTGCCGAACCCGACCGTCCTCGCTTCGAGGACCGCGACCTTTAGCCCTCTCTCGGCGAGGACCGCCGCCGCGGTAATACCCGTGATCCCGGCGCCGAGAACGGCGACGTCCACCCGGAGATCCTGCCGCAGCGAGGGAAAGCGCGTGGGCGCCGAAGTTCCCTGCCAGACGGAGTGCGTGTGCATGCCTGCCTCCTTCCGAAGCCCGGCGCGTGCGAAAAGCAGCCTGCGCGCGCCCCACGCCCCCACGATGGGGGTGCATCCCCTGAAGAACCCACGGAGGGGTCTTTCAGCATCCTGGTAGATGCGACGTCGAGTGTACAGCTCGCCGGCCCGGACGAAAGGAAGGTGACCCGAGACGCGTTGCGCGGGCCGTGATCGCTCACGCGGATCCAGCGTGATCTCTCTCGTGCATCGTGCCCTCCGCGATCCGACCCCATCCTGGGGCTCGTCTCGACCCCCGCACCCGGGCATTCGGTCCTCGGCACTGGGTCCCTTCGGTTGTCGGTACACGGTACTGGTTTTTATGCGCGAGGCGCTTGACACCTCGTGACGTAATTTCATACCCTGCGGAACTGCCCCGAGGGAGTCTGTTTTAGTTTGTGTTTATGCTGGTCTTGTTTGATTTGGCGGGGGCAACGACCGAGCTTCAGGGACGATTGACGTTCCTCTTCGTTCCGGTCCTTCTCGACCGGATCCGCTCGGTCCGGAGCGTCCGCTCCAAGGGTGTCGAGGCGTCGGGAAGGCGAATCCCACAGGATCTCGGTGCCGAGGTACTTCGGCCCACTCGCCTTCGTCATGCCTCTCGCCCTCGATCCATGATTCATCCCCCGGTGCTCCATCGAACACGGGCCGTCCGGCGTCGCTGACCTCCTCGGTGGGCGTCCCACGGCCGTTCGGCTTCAGTAACGTCGTTACTGGACGAGACCTCCGGCTCGGCGAGAAAACCCAGGTTTCGCCTTGCATTTCGGAGATTCAGTCAGTAGCATACGCGCGACTTTGTTCCAGGTTTTCACTTGCGCGCGAGCCCAGGCGCGCGCAGGGGATCCGGCCGAAGGAGGTTCCATGCTCCAGAACTACGTCCCCATCCTCATCCTCCTCCTCGTCGCGCTCGGCTTCGGCTTTTTCGCGGTGGGCGTCTCCGCCATCCTCGGTCCCAAGCGCCCGAACCCCGACAAGCTCTCGGTCTACGAGTGCGGGATGACCGTCGATCCCGACACGCGGCGTCCCTTCGACGTGAAGTACTACCTGATCGCCATGGCGTTCCTCGTCTTCGACGTGGAAGTGGTCTTCCTCTACCCGTGGGCGGTGCAGTTCAAGAAGCTCGGCCTCTTCGGGTTCGTCGAGATGCTCGTCTTCCTCTTTATCCTCCTCGTGGGCTACGTCTACATCTGGAGGAAAGGAGTCCTCGAATGGGAGTAGAAACCAAGCTTCCCCCGGTCCTCGTTACGAACCTGGAGAAGGTCGTCGGCTGGGCTCGCAAGAACTCCATCTGGCCCGCCACCTTCGGCCTCGCCTGCTGCGCGCTGGAGATGATGGTGGCCTCTTCGGCCTCCTACGACATCGCGCGGTTCGGGGCAGAGGTCTTCCGGCCTTCGCCCCGGCAGTCCGACTTGATGATCGTCGCCGGAACGGTGACGAAGAAGATGGCCGGCATGGTGGAGAAGATCTACAACCAGATGCCCGACCCGAAGTGGGTGATCGCCTACGGCACTTGCGCGTGCTCCGGCGGGATCTTCAACACCTACAACACGGTGCAGGGCGTCGATCAGTTCCTGCCCGTCGACGTCTACGTCCCCGGCTGCCCGCCACGGCCCGAGGCGCTCCTCGCCGCCATCATCAAGCTCCAGGAGAAGATCGCGGGCGAGAAGTTCTCCGACCGGCCCGACGTGACCGCGGCCTGAGCCGTTTCCGCGACCGTCCGGCGTTCCTGCAGGCGGAAATCGAGAGGATACCATGAAAGATCAGAGTGCCATCGTCGAGCGCCTCAAGAGCACCTTCGGCGACGCGATCCTCGGAGAGGAGACCTTCCGGGGCCAGCTCTCGATCCACGTCGACCCGAGCCGGATCGCCGCCGTCTGCGAGTTCCTGCGCGACGACGAGGGGCTCCAGTTCGACATGCTCACCGACCTCACGGCCGTCGACTTCCTCCCGCGGAAGCCGCGCTTCCAGGTCGTCTACAACCTCTACTCCTTCCGGGACAACGACCGCCTCCGCTTGAAGGTCCCTCTCGAGGAGAACGAGACGCTCCCGACGGTGGAGGGCGTCTGGAAGTCCGCCAACTGGCTCGAGCGGGAGGTCTACGACCTCTTCGGGATCGTCTTCGACGACCACTCCGACCTGCGCCGGATCCTCCTCTGGGACGGCTACGTCGGCCACCCCCTGAGGAAGGACTTCCCGATTCACGGCGTGCCCCAGAAGGTCCAGTACCGCTAAATCGATGAAGGCAGGGGCGCGAGCCCCTGATGCTTCCCGTTTTGGGAGGGCAAGATGGCTGAAACCAAGAACATGATCGTCAACATGGGGCCCCAGCACCCCGCCACCCACGGCGTGCTCCGGGTGGTCCTGGAGCTGGACGGGGAGATCGTCGTCAAGGCGACGCCCCACCTGGGGCACCTCCACCGCGGGCTCGAGAAGCTCGGCGAGACGAATACCTACCACCAGGCCCTGACGCTCACCGATCGGATGGACTACACCGGGGCGCTGCTGAACAACCTGGGCTACTGCCTCACGGTGGAGAAGCTCCTCGGCATCGAGGACCAGATCCCGCCCAGGGCCCACGTCCTGCGCGTCTGCCTCTGCGAGCTCCAGCGGATCGCGGGCCACCTTCTCTGGCTCGCCTCCCACGCCCTCGACATCGGGGCCATGACGGTCCTCTTCTACGCCTTCCGCGAGAGGGAGACGATCCACGACATCCTGGAAGAGGTCACGGGCGCGCGACTCACCCCGAGCTTCGTCCGCGTGGGCGGCCTCGCGGCCGACGTCCCGCCGGTCTTCTTCGAGAAGGTCAGGGCCTTCGTCAAGGAGTTCCCGGGCCGCGTGGACGAGTACGAGGGGCTCCTCACGCAGAACAAGATCTGGCGCAGTCGGACCGAGGGAATCGGGATCATCAGCAAGGAGGAGTGCGTCCAGTACTCCCTCACCGGACCCGTGCTCCGCGCCGCCGGCATCAAGTGGGACCTCCGGAAGGTCCAGCCCTACTGCGGTTACGACACCTACGACTTCGAGGTCCCCACGGGCACGGTCGGCGACGTCTACGAGCGCTACCTCGTCCGGCTCGCGGAGATGCGCCAGTCCATCCGGATCGTCAGCCAGGCCCTCGAGCGGCTGGCCTCGACGCCGGGGCCCGTCATGGCTGACATCGCCTGCGTCACGCCTCCCCCGAAGCAGGAGGTCTACGAGAACATCGACGCGCTGATCCGGCACTTCAAGCTCATGAGCGCCGGCTTCAAGACGCCCGAGGGCGACGTCTACATGAGCATCGAAGCCACGAAGGGCGAGCTCGGGTACTACATAGTCTCCGACGGCTCCGAGAAGCCGTACCGGCTCCGGGTGAGGCCGCCCTGCTTCATCAATCTGCAGTCCATCGAGAAGATGATCGTCGGGCGCATGGTGGCGGACGTCATCGCCGTAATCGGCTCCCTGGACATCGTCCTCGGCGAGATCGACCGCTGAGGGGGTCGGAAGAAGGGAGGAGAAACGTTCATGGGTGAGCTCATCTTTTCGAGCTGGGGTGGTCAGGTCGTCGACAGCCGGCAGGGCGCCGCGAGCTCGGAGAACATCAAGCTTCCGAAGAGCCTCTCTTCGGGCACGGCGGTCCGCGGCCTCATGGGCTGGGACGGTCTGGCGGTTTGGGCCGAGGGGGTGAGCCCCATCGACATGGCCCGCGCCTACGCCGAGGGGCTCGTCAAGAACTCCTGCGGCCAGTGCGTGCCGTGCCGCGTCGGCAGCAAGGTCCTCCTGAACGCCCTGGAGCGGATCTGCACAGGCGCGGGAAAGCCCGACGACGCGGCCCTGGTCGAGCGCCTCGCCACCCGGCTGCGGGAGCAGGGGATGTGCGACCTCGGCCAGTCCTGCGGGAAGGCCTTCCTGGACTTCATAGGGAGCTTCCGGAGCGAGGTGGAAGAGGCGATCGTCCGGAAGACCTCGATCCCGAAGGGGAACTACCGGCTCAAGGTCACCGCTCCGTGCAAGAGCGCCTGCCCGGCCCACCTCGACATCCCCACGTACGTCGAGCTCGTGAAGAAGGGCCGGTTCGAGGATAGCCTGGACGTGATCCGGCAGGACAACTGCCTGCCCGGCACCGTGGGGCGGATCTGCGTGCGGCCCTGCGAGTTCAACTGCCGGCGCCAGAACGTCGACGGGCCCATCCAGATCAAGTTCCTGAAGCGCTTCGTCGCCGATTACGAGCTCGACCGGAACCGCCCGCCGCGGCTCCCCAAGCCCGTCATCGACAAGGAGAGGATCGCGATCGTCGGGGCCGGACCCGCCGGCCTCTCCTGCGCCTACTTCCTCGCCCAGATGGGGTACGACTGCACGATCCTCGAGGCGCTCCCGGAGCCGGGAGGCGAGGCGGCGGTGGGCATCCCGGACTACCGGCTGCCGCGGCCGATCCTCCGCCACGAGGCTGAGCTGATCGAGGGCATGGGCGTCAAGATCCGTTACAACACGAACGTCGGCCCCGACATCCCGTTCCAGGACCTCCTGAAGGGCGAGTACAAGGCCGTCTTCGTGGCCGTGGGCGCCCGCCTCGGGACCGGAATGGGCATCGCCGGCGAGGACAAGACGGCCCAGGGGTACTTCCAGGGCGCCGATTACCTGCGCGACGTCGCCCTCGGGAATCCGGTCTTCGTGGGCGAGCGGGCGGTCGTCGTGGGGGGCGGCAACGTGGCCATCGACTGCGCCCGGATCAGCCCCCGCATCGGCTACAAGCACGTGACCATCGTCTACCGGCGCACCGAGAAGGAGATGCCGGCCGATCGGGTGGAGATCGAGGACGCCCACACGGAGGGCATCGAGTTCAAGATCCTGACGAACCCGACCCGCGTGATCGTGGAGAACGGAAAGGTCACCGGGGTGGAGTGCCTGCGGATGGAGCTCGGCGAGCCCGACGCCTCCGGCCGCCGGAGCCCGGTCGAGGTCAAGGGCTCGGAGTTCGTGATCCCCACCGACGCGGTCATCATGGCCATCGGCCAGGCCATCGACCTCTCGTTCCTGCCGAAGGAAGGCCCGGTCCAGGCGACGAAGAAGCAGACCGTGGTCGTCCAGGGCCTCAATAGGCTCGCCGGCATCCACAACGGCGTCGGCATCTTCTCCGGCGGCGACTGCGTCTCCGGGCCGCTGACCCTGATCGCCGCGCTGGCGGGCGGCAAGGAGGCGGCCTTCCAGATCGACCGCTTCCTCCGCGAAGAGCGGACGGAGCCCCTCGAAGAGTGGGTGATGAACGAGTACGTGGCGGCGTTGAAACCCTACGATCAGAAAGAGGACGTGGCCGTCCCGCCCACCACCGAGCCCGCCCACATCCACCACGCGCCGGTCGAGGAGCGGATGGGGGACATGCGGGAGGTGGAGATCGGCTTCACCCACGAGGAAGCCATCGCCGACGCGAGCCGGTGCCTGCGCTGCTATCGGCTGCTCGTCCTGGCTACGGATGCGTGCCGCGGGAGGAGGGCGGGGCTTGCCCCGCCGGACCGGAATGTGGCTTCGGGGCGGGCCCCGACCTACAAATCGATGATCTGAGAGGAAGGCGATGGTCAATCTGACGATCGACGGAAAACCGGTGAGCGCTCCCGAGGGGACGACCATCCTCGAGGCGGCGCGCTCCGCGGGGATTCGGATCCCCACGCTCTGCTGGCTCAAGAAGCTCTCGCCCATCGGTTCGTGTCGGATGTGCGTGGTGCACGTGGAGGGCTACCGGAAGCCCATCACCGCGTGCGACACGCCCGCAGGCCACGGGCTCGTTGTGACCACCGACACGCCCGAACTGCGGGAGATGCGCCGAGACATCCTGCGGCTGCTGCTGGTCCGCCACCCGCTCG
>JACRCS010000237.1 GCA_016218905.1 Deltaproteobacteria bacterium | reverse complement strand
TTGGAAATCCCGCGGGTGTAATCGACCAGTGAGAAATCCACTCCCGTTTCCTTCTCTCTGCGCTTCGGTTTCTTAATGGCGGCGTCGGCGGTGATGTCAAGAGCGCGTGAGGCGGCTCGCACTGAGGCAAGCGCGAGGCGCGCTCCTGCTTCAAGACGCGACACGTTCATGACGGGCGAGGACAGCCCGAAATGGGTAGTGGACATGCATTTGAGGCGGTTCTCCAACGATTCCGCCAGCAGGCGCTTCACTTGCGCGCGTTCATCCTTGTGCCGGACGAACTCCAACAGAAAGCGCTTCTGGTCATCGGAGAGGCCGACCGTGGGTAGAGCCACGCTTCGCACCCGCTCGGTGGGCAGGAGCTCCTTGAGCTTCGCCGCTCCCCGGAGTAGCTCGCCGCGCAGGCCGTGAAGGAAGGGGCGCTTGCCGAGCCGATTCCTTCGCGACTCCTGCCACGCGAACAGACGCAGTCCGAAACCGAAGAGGTCGCGCCTCATGAGCGTGCGGACGGCGCCCCGGAGGGAGTAAAACCGCGCCGAGGCCCGCTGAGTCTCGTTCTGCAGCTCGTCGGGCGTGAAGCGGACCGGTTCGAAGACCACGTGGTGGGCGTCGTAGAGCGACCAATCACGAGTGCGGATGCGCCCGGCCCGCTCCATCTCCTCGAAGATGGGTGTCCCGGGCGCCGGCGTCAGGTTCAGGAACTGGACGGTGTCGATTGCGGCTTCCCGCGCGAAGCGCACCGTCTCTCGGAGCGTCTGCCGGTCGTCGGTGTCGCAGCCGGAGACGAACATCCCGTGGGTCCGAATCCGGCGTTCCCGGAAGGCGGCGACGCCGCGGCGGATGTCGTCCACGCTCTGACGCTTGTCGTACGCTTCGAGGGTTCTCGGGTTGATCGATTCGAGGCCGAGGAAGACGCACCAGCAGCCGGCGCGGGCCATGAGGTCGAGGAGCTCGGGATCGTTGGCGCAGTCCGTGCGGACCTGCGCGGACCATTCGAGCTTCATGCCGCGGTCGAGGATGCCCCGGCAGATCTCCTTCGCCCGGCGCGGCCGCGCGGCGAAGTTGTCGTCGCAGAAGAAGACGTGCTGGGTGGAGCTGGCGTACCGGCCGAGGTCCTCGAGCACCCGTCCCACCGATTGGAAGCGGTACCGGCTCCCGAACATAGGAACGACGGAGCAGAAGCGGCAGGCGAAGGGACAACCGCGGCTCGTCGAGAGGGGAAGGACGCGACTCGGTTTCCACCCCTCGACGAACGAGAAGTCGGGTGAGGGCAGGGCGTCGAGGTCGGTGAGCAGGGGCCGCGAGGGGTTGTGGCGGGTCCCGCCGGCGTCCAGGTAGGAGAGGCCGAGAATCCCCGACGGCTCCCGCTCCCCTTCGAGAGCCTCAGCGAGCTCCAGCAGGGTCTCCTCGCCCTCCCCGCGCACGACGAAGTCCGCGTGCTCGAGCGCCTCGTCGGGAAGGAACGTGACGTGGGGGCCCCCCATGACGACCCTCTTGCCGAGGCGCCGGGCGGCGGCTGCCCAGCGATAGGCGGCCGGGGCAGTGGAGGTCGTGGAGGAGATCCCGACCACGTCGGCCCATTCGAGGTCCTCGGGCCGGATCGGCCGCACCTCCTCGATGAGCACGCGGCATTGGTGGCCGCGTCGGGCCAGCAGAGTCGCCAGGAGAACGTTCCCCAGCCGGGGCAGTTGGATTCGGCTGAAGATGTGCCGGCCGGGAGCCTTGGGTTCCAGAAACGCGAACTTCATCTGACTCTCCATGAACGGCGCCGCAGAAAGTCCGAAAACTAGCCGGAGTGGCGGTCCAAGTCAACGCCGGAGAGCAGCCGCGAGAGCCTCGGCGTACACCTGTTTGAGCGGGACTCCGGTTCTGTTCGAGAGCGCCCGACAATCCTCGAACTCCGGAGCCCTGTTGAGCACCTCGCCGCCGCGCCGAGCGACCTTGATCCGGACGGCTCCCCAGGGGGTCCTGACCTCCTCCCAGCTGCGCTCGAGCGAAGCCCGCTCGATGCGGTACCTGCGCACCCCCAGGGTGGAGGAATGGCGGAACACGGCCTCCTGGACCGCCGCACTCCTCTCCTCCGCACAGAGCGCGTGGAGGACGTGGGCCGGACGTCCCTTCTTCATGAGCGCCGGCACGAGCCAGGAGTCGAGTGCGCCGGCCTCCAGGCACGCCGCCGGGAGCGTCGCAAGGATCTCTGCCGAGAGGTCGTCGAGGTTCGCCTCGAGAACCAAAAGTGGCTCCGTTTCCCCCTCGGGTTCCCGCTCCCCCAGGAAGAGCCGGAGGCGAGGAGGCGGACCGGAGACGCGATCCGCTACGACCCCCGTTCCCCAGGCGAGCAGGATCATGGAGGGCGGCGGCCCTGGCTCGGCGAGGCTCGTCGCGAGGGCGAGGCCGGCAGGCGTCACGGCTTCGGCACCCACCGGCGCCCCGACGGATCGGCCTCGAAGGAGCTCGAGCGCGGCGTCGACCGGGGAGGGAATCGGCCCGCTGGACGCCGCGACCTCGCCCGCGGGGAGCGGCAGAGGCCCGCACGTGACGCTCTCGATGGAGAGGGCCTCGAGCGCGGCGGCGACGGCGACGAGATAGACCGCGGTACGCAGACCCTCGGCGCTCTGCACCTCGTCCGCCTCCGTGCCGGATCCGGCCGTCCGGGCCGTCGCCTGGGCAAGCGCGTCGAGCGCCCCCAGCGCCCGATCGCGAGTGCGGCCCGGGGCGAGCGCGCCCTCGACGCGCCTGCGCACTTCCCCGAACGTGCCGGGCGGCTCCTCCGGGAGCGCCTCGGGCTCGAGCCGCACGGAGAGGCCCTTCACCCCGTGAAGGACCACTTCAGCGGGGGCGAGCCGGAGACGAACGCCGGGAGCCGTGATCCGGCCGACCGCTTCCTGGACCGCTTCGAGGGGCGCGCCGAGCGAGAGCAGACCCGCCAGGAGCGTCTCTTCCGCGATCCCCCGAGACGGATCGATGTGGAGGTGTCGTGGCATCGGACCCCGCGTCCACGAGGGACCACAGCTGAAAGTCCAGAGAGGGGGCCTTCTTCAGCACCCTAAAGTAGGGCGGATAATAGACGAAAAGGAGGCAAACCCCAAGTCGCCCCCGGAAGGAAGGCGGGTTCGAAGGTACGCATCGAATCTTCAGGCGCCTCGCCACGGAAGGTGACGCAGCTGACGGAGCAGTGGAGACGAGCCATGGATGGTGAGGGGACTTCGATCCTGGAGTGGGAGCGGGCGCTCGATCGGCTGGGGGGAGATCGCCAGTTTCTTTCCGAGATGATCGGCTGCTTCCTGGTGGATCTGGAGAGCTATCTCGGGGAGTTGCGGCTTGCGGCCGCCGAAGGCGACGAAGGAGTGATGGCGTCCGTGGCGCGGGCCATCCAGGACAAGGCTGCCGAACTCGGCGCCGAGGCCCTCGCGCGCGCGGCGGGCGACCTCAGCCGCCGGCCGGAGAGCCGGAGCGCCGATCTGGAGGGGGTGATCGTCGAGGCGGCCTGCCTGCGAGGGTATCTGAGCGGTCTTCAGGAGCGATGCCGATGGCCCAAGACTACGTTGTGAGGCGTCGGTACGCTCGAATCGCCTCCCAAAACCCGATCCTCGTCCGGAAGCTCGGCGACTGCGAGCCCGACGGCTTCGCGAGGACGCAGGTCATGGGGCTGGGGGGCTGCATGTTCGTCAGCGCCATCTCCTGGGGCGTCGGCACCTTCGTCGAGATGCTCCTCTCGGTTCGCGGGAAGCTCGCGAAGCTCCAGGCGAGGATCGTCTATGAACAGCCGAGAGAGGACCTCACCTTCGAAATCGGCGTCGAGTTCGTCGAGATCCCCTCGCTGGACCGCAACGTGATCGAGAACCTGTTTCTCCCGAGAGAAGGAACGGCCTAGTACTACAGAAACGAGAGTTTAGGCGGGCCGAGTGGTAGCCGCCGCGGACGCTCGATTGTCGGCTTAAGCCACGCCCTCATCGTCATTGCGAGCGAAGCGAAGCAATCCAGCTTGTCTGGTCCGCCCTGGATCGCCACGGCCCTTCGTGCCTCGCGATGACGGCTGGGGTGCCGGGAAGGTTCGGAAGCCCTTTGCCGGACCCCGGACGCCTGTGACGGCCCCTCACGAGCACAAGGGATCCCTCGTTGTAGTACTAGCGCGCTCGGTCGCCTGCTGCGGCTTTCGCCGGCCGACCCTTCCGCACTCTTCCGACGACCCGCGACCGCGGCCGGCCCTGCGCCGGCCGCGGGTCTTCCGCGTGGGACCCCCTC
>JACRCS010000255.1 GCA_016218905.1 Deltaproteobacteria bacterium | reverse complement strand
TTACGAGCTCGACCGAGCCCGGCGGTACGGCCATTCCGTCGCGCTCGTCTTCCTCGACCTCGACTATTTCAAGGACGTCAACGACACCTACGGGCACCTGGCCGGGAGCAGCGTCCTCCAGGAGATGGGGAAGCTGATCCGGGCGCACGTGCGAAAGGCGGACATGGCGGTGCGGTACGGCGGAGACGAGTTCGTGATCGTCCTGCCCAACACGAGCAAGGCGGGCGCCTTCACGATGGCCTCAAATCTCAGGAGGGTCCTGAAGGAACACTACTTTCTCGCGGACGAAGGTTACCGGATCCGGGTGACCGCGAGCTTCGGGATCGCCGCTTACCCGTCCGACGCCCAGACGAAGCTGGCGCTCCTGCGGCTTGCGGACAAGGCCATGTACGAGGTGAAGGAGTCGACGCGGGACGCGGTGAAGGCAATCTGAGCGGCCAGGCCGCTTAGATTGCCTGTTATCAGTGGTCGGTTCTCAGTTCTCGGTTTTCCGCTATCGTTACGCTTCTCCGTTCTCCGTTCTCCGTTCTCCGTTCTCCGTTCTCCGTTCTCCATTCTCCATTCTCCATTCTCCATTCTCCATTCTCCATTCTCCATTCTTCATTCTTCATTCTCCCTGACCTCCAGCCTCCTCAACACCTCTTCCAGCCTCGGCACGAGGTCTTCCTTCGCAAGTCCCGCCTGCCGGATCCGGCGGGCGAGGGTCTCGAGGTCGAGGACGAGGGCCTCAACCCTTTCGCGGTAGCCCCTAGCCCACGCCTTCGCGAGCTCTTCGAGGCTCGCGCCGAGGACCTGGTACTTCACGGCCTCATTGTAGTGGAGGAGGTTTCCGTACGCCTCTTCGGCCAGGAGCTTGCGGGCCGCCTCGGCCCCGTCGGCCAGGAGGGTCTCGTGGAGGCCGGTCTTTCCCTTTCGCCCGAGCAGGCGCGAGGCCCAGCCCAGGGCGAGGTTGCGCGTCCACTGGTGGGCGAAGGAGAGGACGCGGTCGGCGGTGGAGCCGAAAGCGGAGTAGGTGACCGCGGAGAAGAGCGGGATCGAGCGGCGGCCGATGGAGAGGTCCGGTTCCGGGACCTCCAACGGCGGGAGCTCGATGCCGAGCGCCAGGGCCTCCGCCCGATAGGCCTCCACGGCCCGGACGAGCAGGGCGGCGGTGGGCGACGCCGAGTCCGTCAGGGCTGCGCTCGCCTCGGCCCAGATGGCGCGGATCTCCGCCACCGCCTTGGCGTTGACGACCTCGACCTTGAATCGGTGGAGCGTCGCCCGCATCTCCTGGTAGACCCGGGTGAGCTGGCGGAAGATGTGTTTGAGCTCGTGGACCTCGGCTCCCTTGGGCGGCGGCTCGATCTTCTTCACGTAGTCGAGCACCTCTTCCGCGAGGCGCCCGTAGAGGGGGTGGAAGGAGTCGTCGACCTTCCGGAAGAGGTCGCGCTTCATCGAGTCGGCGACGCCCGTCAGGGCGGCCTCGAAGCTCCGCAGGGACTTTCGGGCCTGTTCCCGCGCCTCGCTGAAGGACTTCTCCCCGGCCGTCAGCGACTCCGCCTGGCGGCTGGCGAGACTCATGGCGCAGCCGAGGAGGGTCCGGGCCGACGCGGCCACCCGCCGGGCCGTGGCCTCCGCCGCAGCGGCGAGGCGCCTCTCGCGCTCCGCCCCGAGCTGCGCGCCGAGGAAGTCTCCGAACGCCCGGTAATCCTCGACGCCCGACGCCGGCGACTCCTCCCAGAGCTCCAGGAGGATCTCGTCCTTCCGGGTCAGTGGCTCGCCGGCTTCGCGCGTGGCCAGGAAGAGGGACCGAAGGGCCGAGAAGGTGTAGACCGGCATCTCGCTGCGGAAGGCCGCGAGCTCGGAGGCGACCCGCTCGCGCAACCCCTTCAGGTCCTCCGCCGTGGCGTGCTCAGTCAGGTCCGCGTTGAGCACGAGGCAGGCGCTCTCCAGGAGCCCCATGGCCTTGATGTCCCGCAGAAACCGGAGATCCGCCTCCCGCAGCCCCACGCGGCTCGACACCACGTAGACGACGAGGTGGCAGCCCATCAGGTAGTCCTGGACCTTCTCCATGTGCCGCGGGTTGGGCGAGTCGTAGCCCTGGCAGTCGCCGAGCTCGTAGTTGCCCGAGAAGGGGAGCCCCGGGATCTCCAGGACGAGGTCGTCCACGTAGGCGGCCAGGGCGTCCCGCCCGGCGAAGTCGCGGTGGCGCTCGAACTCGGGCCCGGCGAAGTCGATCACCCTCGGCTCGTCGCGGACGAGGGACTCGACTTCCGCGAAGCCCTGGAGGTAGGCGCGCAGGAGCGCCGCGTTCTTGTCGAAGAAGCCCCCCTCGCCGAGGGCCTCCTCGCCCAGCTCGGCGAGGGCGTGGGCGATGGCGTCCCGGTCCTTGCGATGGCGCAGGTCGAGCATCCGGCCCTGCTCCCCGAGGCCCAGGAAGAGGGCGGCGTCCGTGGCCTCGCGGTTCACGTCCGCCCAGCCCTTGAGGCCCATGGCGGCCTTGAGCTCCGCCCCCGGACGGACCCTCGTCACGAGCGAGGTGACGATACCGGCACCGCGCTTCAGGAAGTCCCGGCCGATGAGGGCGTTGACGAGCGTGCTCTTGCCGCTCTTGACCGTGCCCGCCACGGCGGCCCGGAGCCGTTCGCCCTCGCCGCCGGCGAGCCGCCTCAGGCGCTCCTCCAACCGTTCCAGGGGAGCTGCCGCGTCGCCCAGGAGCTCCCGGGTGGCGGCGAGGAGCGAGATGAGCTCGTGCAGGCGGGGTGCGGGACCGGCATCGGAAGGAGTCAAGCTTCACCTCGTGGACGGAGATCCGGGACCGCGGCCGGCGCCGGCGAGGGGCCACCGCAAGCCCGGAACCCCTTTACGATGGCCGCACCTCGGGGTACCTCGTAAACCCTTCCGGCCGGCCGCTGGGGCTCGACTCGGTTCCACCTCAGAAACGAACAGGGCCCCTTTCGGGGCCCCTCTTTCCTTGAAGAGCTTCGAGGCCTAGCTCCCGGACTCGATGGCGGGAATCCTCATCCCATAGAAGGAGCGCCAGACGAAGACCACCGAGATGGCAAAGAAGACGAGCGCCGCGAGGCGGCTCGTGAACTTCGGCAGCTCGATGGCGAGCTCCACCGCCAGCAGCCCGAAGAGCGTCGTGAACTTGATGATCGGGTTCATGGCGACGGACGACGTGTCCTTGAACGGATCGCCGACCGTGTCACCCAC
>JACRCS010000254.1 GCA_016218905.1 Deltaproteobacteria bacterium | reverse complement strand
GGTGGAGAGCGCTTCGGACGCGACCCTCGCCGGCCTCGGGAAGGCGTACGGGAGGGCGGAGGTCGAGCGGGCAGCGGACCTCCTGGAGAAGGCGGACGTCCCCTGCCTGTGGGTCTTCCTCCTGGGCGGCCCCGGAGAGACGGAGGCCACGGTGCGGGAGACCCTGGCCTTCGCGGCGGCCCGGAAGCGGCCCCGGGACGCCGCCTACCTCTCCGCCGGCATCCGTGTCTACCCCGGAACGCGCCTCGAGGCGATCGCGCGAAGCGAAGGCGTCCTCGACCTTCCCGCCGCCGAGATGCTGCGGCCCACCTTCTACGTCTCGCCGCCGCTGGGAGGAGGCCGGCTCCTCCGCCTCGTCCGGGCCGCGGTCTCCGAAAACCCGCACTTCTACGGGCCGGGAGCGCTCCCGGGCTGGGCGATGCCCGCGGTGCGCTGGGCGGCGCGCGCCCGCGGCTGGGCGCTGCCCCTCTGGCAGCACACCCGTCGCCTGCGTTCGATGCTCGGGTACTTCCGTTTCGCCGCCCAGGAGGCGTCGTGAGCCTGCCGACGATCCGGATCGCCGCCGTCGGGACGGCGAGCCCGCCGCTACGGCTCGAGCAGTCCGAGACCGCGGGTCTCCTCTCCCGCCGCTTCCGCGAGCAGCTCCGGAGGCGGAGCGCCCGGCTCCTCGACAAGGTCTTCGCGCACCCGAGCATCCGGTCGCGCCGCTTCGCCGCCGAGGACGCCGAGCAGGTCCTGTCGGAGACGCCCGACGAGCGGATCGAGCGGTTCGCCCGCTGGGGAGTCGAGCTCTCGGGGCAGGCCCTCGCTCGAGCGCTGGACGAGGTCCGGCGCACGCCCGGCGACCTTACCGCCCTACTCGTCAACACCTGTACCGGCTACGTCTGCCCGGGCCTCTCCACGTACCTCTTGGAGCGCTTCGACCTCCCGCGGACGACACCCGTCTACGACCTCGTAGGGCACGGGTGCGGGGGCGCGCTGCCGAACCTGGAGCTCGCGAAGAGCCTCGCCGGGGGGGCGGGCGGAGGCCTCGTCGCGAGCGTCTCCGTGGAGGTCTGCAGCGCGACCTTCCAGATGGGAGACGAAGACGGCCTCATCATCTCCAACGCGCTCTTTGCCGACGGCGCGAGCGCGATGCTCCTCTGGGATCGCCCCGGCGGGCTGGAGCTCGTCGCCTCGACCCGCTGGTACGCCCCGGAGCACCGGGAGGCCATCCGCTACGTCCATCGCGCGGGCCAGCTCCACAACCAGCTCTCCGGAGAGCTCCCCGGCCTCGTCGCCGAGGCGGCCCGCCGCGTCCTGGGGGAGCTCCTCGACAGCCGCGGGCTCTCGTCCCGTTCGATCCGACACTGGGCGATCCACCCCGGCGGAGAGAAGATCCTCAAGGCGCTCGGTGCGGCCCTGGCCCTCTCCGACGCTCAGCTCCAGGTCTCGCGAGCGGTCCTGTCGGAGTACGGGAACGTCTCCTCCGCCTCCATCGGCTTCGTCCTCCAACGCCTCCTCGAGCGAGGAATCCCCCCGGGGGAGTGGTGCGCCGTCCTCACCTTCGGCGCCGGTCTCTCCTGCCACGGGCTCTTGCTTCGCATGGCGGAGAGCTGACTCCTCTCGAGCGGTCGCACTTGCTACCAGATCAGTCCAGCAGCCCGTACCGCTCCCGCACCCGGTGCGAGAGCTCCCGAAGGAGGGCGTAGCAGGCCTCTACGGTCGCTTCCTTGTCGGGGTTCACCAGGGCGCAGGTGGCCGGCAGCAGGAGGCTCCGGGGCAGGACGCGCTCTCGCGGCAGGCCGCCCTTGTCGAGGACGTCCCAGAGCCGCTCCAACTGATCCGAGAGGGCGCTCAGGTCTGAGGCGCGAAACTCCTCGTAGTTGGCGGGCACGATCCCCCAGCCGATCACGCCGCCCCGCTCGAGGAAGGCCTTGAGACTCGGGAGGTACTGCACGAAGCGGTCGCCTCGCCCGAAGGCGTTGAACGAGAGCACGTCCATCCGGGTCCTCAGGAGGAAGTCCCAGTCGGGGTTCCCGCAGAGGTGGATCCCCCGCCTGCCTTCGACGGTCGCGAAGAAGCGGTCGAGGTCCTCGCGCGCGGCCTGGTCGCTGTACCCGGAGAGAGACGAGAAGATGAACTCGAGTCCCGGCTCGTCGACGAACATGAAGGCGTTGGCGTTTCGCTCCGCGAGGTCTCGGCCCATCACGGTGACCTTGCGGGCGAGGAAGTCGATCAGCAGGGCCCGCACCTCGTCGTTGTAGACGACCGGGCGGTCCGTCTCGTCCTTGACGCTCAGCCCGAAGGAGACGGGTCCCTCCATCTGGCCCCGGATCGCCGCGTAGGCGCCCAGATCGCCTTCGAGAAAGCGGTGGTAGACCGCGGAGTAGCGCGGCGAGAGGCGGTAGAGGTCAGGATCTTCCATGCGCTCGAGGAACGCCGGGATCTCTTCGTAGAAGCGCTCGGTGGAGAAGTCGATGCGCTGCCGGTCGGCGTCGATCCGGACGCCCGGGAAGTTTTCGGAGACCTGGACGTACATGTCCTCGTAGTAGGAGAGGCGCGGGAGCTGCGGCCAGAACGGGATGTCGAGGGAGAACGCGAGCTCGAGGGCCCGCTCGACGTCCGTGTGCGGCAGGATGCCCATGGCCGTGGTGCGGCAGTTCCCCGGGATCGAGTCCGCGACCGTGGGCCCAGGCGCCGCCTCCCGCTCGAGGGCGGGATCGGGCGGGGTCACTCGACTTCGACCCGGATGTGCTTTCGGTTTCCCGCTTCGGCCTTGGGCAGGATGACGCTCAGGACCCCGTCCTCCAGCTTCGCCCGAGCGCTCTCCGGGACGATCTGCTGCGGCATTTCGACGACCCTGCGAAACGCACCGTACCGCGACTCCTGGCAGCGGTAGCAGGCCCCGGGGGTCTCGCTCTCCTCCCGCCGTTCCCCCTGCAGAGTGACGCTTTCGTCGGTGATGTCGACGGAGAGGTCCTCCTTGTGCAGACCCGGCAGCTCGACCTTGAGCACGAAGTCTTTCTCGGTCTCCTTCAGGTCGATGGGCGGGCTGAAGGCCGCGGCTACTCCTGCGCCCTCGGGACCGGCCAGCGATTTCGGAAGGGCCTCGAAGAACTCCTCGAAGAGGCGATCGATGCCTCGCCGCAACCCGAGGAGCGACTCCAGTCGAGCATCCGGGGCGTACGGAGCATCCCACTTCACCAGCGTCATGATTGGGCTCCTTTCCTGCAGGCGCGAGCTCGCCAAGGGTGCGAGCCCTCCCTGGAAGTTAGATCCGAGCGTCTCGATGTCAACGCCGGCGGGCCGGAGCGGATGGCCCTTTCAGCGAGCTGTTCGAATCGGCGCGACGCTTGTTCGTTCCCTTTTTGGACCTTCCGCCCGAGCGTGCCATACTCCGCGCGAGCGCACACAAGGTGCAGCTCCGGCGTCCGGCCGGAGCGGGCGCACCCCGGCGGGAGGGGACGATGGCGGAGCCCTACCGGTTTTCCGAGATCCGCAAGCGAGACGGCAGGCACGTTCCGTTCGACTCGGGCCTCATCGAGCGGGCGATCCGCCGGGCCATGGAAGCCAGCCGGGAGGGGGATCCCCGCTCCGACCCGCAGCGCGTCTGCCGCATCGTCCTGTCGGCCCTCGAGCGGCGCGTTCCCGCGGGCCACCTCCCCTCGGTCGAGGAGATCCAGGACGAGGTCGAGGAGGCGCTGATCCTCGGCGACCTCCCGAAGACGGCCAAGGCGTACATCCTCTATCGGCACGAACGGGCGCGGATCCGCGAGAAGGCGAAGGCGGTCCCCGCCGCCGTCCGCAGGCTCGCGGCCGAGAGCAAGAAGTACTTCTGCAACCCCCTCGCGGAGTTCATCTATTACCGGACCTACTCGCGGTGGCTCGAAGAGGAGGGGCGGCGGGAGACGTGGGTCGAGACGGTCGGGCGCTACGTCGACTTCATGCGGGAGAATCTCGGTACGCGCCTCTCGGAGGAGGAGTACGAGACCGTCCGGCAGTCGATCCTCCGGCAGCGGGTCATGCCGTCGATGCGCCTCCTCTGGTCGGCCGGAACGGCCGCCCGGGCGAACCACGCGGCGGCGTACAACTGCGCCTTCATCGCTCCGACCCGCGTCGAAGACTTCGCCGAGATCATGTTCCTGCTGATGAGCGGCGTCGGTGTGGGGTTTTCGGTGGAGGCGCGAAACGTCCAGCTCCTCCCCATTATCCGGCCCCAGACCGGCGAACGGCTCCCCACCCACGCCGTCGGCGACAGCAAGGAGGGGTGGGCCGCGGCCCTGGCCTGCGGCCTCGCGGCCTGGTACGACGGCCGCGACGTGGGCTTCGACTACTCCGGCGTGAGGCCCGCCGGGGCCAGGCTCCGGACCATGGGCGGCCGGAGCTCCGGGCCGAGGCCCCTGGCTGCGCTCCTCGACTGCGTGCGGAGGAAGGTCCTCGCCTCCCAGGGCCGACGGCTCCGGAACATCGACGTCCACGACATGGTCTGCAAGATCGGCGAGGTCGTGGAGATGGGAGGCGTGCGCCGCGCCGCGCTCATCTCACTCTCGGACTTCGACGACGTGGAGATGCGCGACGCCAAGGCGGGCCACTTCTTCCTGACCGAGCCGCAGCGCGCGATGGCGAACAACTCCGCCGTCTACGAGGCGAAGCCCTCCGCCACGGACTTCCTCGAAGAGTGGCTGGCGCTCGCCCGGGGCGGGACGGGGGAGCGGGGGCTCTTCAATCGGGGGGCACTGCCGCGCCTCGTCCCTTCCCGGCGGTGGGAAGGCTTTGCGCCCCACTGGTCCCGGTCGGGCACGAACCCGTGCGGGGAGATCATCCTGCGGTCGAAGCAGTTCTGTAACCTCACGGAGGTCGTGGCCCGTCCCGACGACGATGAGGCCTCGCTCCGGGACAAGATCAGGGCCGCCGTCCTCCTCGGCACGTATCAGTCGATGCTCACGGATTTCGCGTACCTCGGGCCCGAGTGGCGGCAGAACTGCGAGGAGGAGCGGCTCCTCGGCGTCTCGATCACGGGCCAGTGGGACTGCGGGGCCGCCCGGAACCCTGAGATCCTGGGCCGGCTGAGGGAATGCGCCGTGGAGGCGAACCGCTTGTACGCGGCGCGGTTCGGCATCGGCCGGTCGGCCGCGGTCACGTGCGTCAAACCCTCGGGCACGGTCTCCCAGCTCGTCGACTCCGC
>JACRCS010000240.1 GCA_016218905.1 Deltaproteobacteria bacterium | reverse complement strand
GGGGAGTCTCGCCCGGCCTGCCGGACGGCGCGAACAGGTCGTACCGGAGAGCGGCCCGGCGAGGGACACGGCCCCTTCCGTGTCCGCCCGCACGCCGGCGAGCCCGCACACCGGTTGAAGGCGAAGGCGCTCGGGCGGAGAATGCCTGTTCTACGGAGGATCGATTGATGAAGAAGAACCTCGTCGTGGCGCTTGGCCTCCTCGCGGCCCTCGCCTTCTCCGCCGTGGCGGCCGCAGCCAAGCCACGCGTGGCCGTCATCGAGTTCAAGGACAAAACGCAGCACTACTCCTGGTATCACGCCGGCCAGGCCGCCCAGGACATGCTCGTCACCGAGCTCGTCAAGAGCGGTAAGTACCGCGTCATCGAGCGCGAGCAGCTCGCGGCGATCATGCAGGAGAAGGGTCTCTCCCTCTCCGGCGACATCGATCCCAAGACCGCCGTGAAGGCCGGCAAGCTCCTCGGGGTCGAGTACCTCGTGACCGGGGCGCTCACGGAGCTCGGCGTCGCCGACCGGGGGGCCCGTGTCCCCGGCGTCTTCGGCATGCCCTCCGTGCGTGTCGGGTCCCAGAAGATGGACGCCTCCATCGACGCCCGAATGATCAACACGACGACCGGCGAGATCGTCTGGGCCGATACCGCCAAGGAGTCGACTTCCGACGCTCAGGTCTACGTTGCGGGGGCGGGCGGAGGTGTCGAGGACAAGCGCAAGCTCGACAGGGTCCTCAGGCCCGTCGTCGTGAAGCTCGCGGAGTCGATGGGCAAGGCCTCGGCCCCGACGTCGGGCCTCGGCGGCGCCAATGACGCCTCGGGCGTGGCCGGCAAGGTCGCGAAAGTGGAGGGGGGCTCCGTCTTCCTAAACGTCGGCGCCGAGGCCGGCATAAAGGAAGGCGATTCGTTCGACGTCTATCGGGTCGGAAACGTCATCAAGGACCCCGACACCGGTGAGGTGCTCGGCTCCGACGAGCTGAAGGTCGGCCGTGTGAAGGTCACCAAGGTGATGGGAGCCCGCCTCTCGACGGCTTCGATCGTCAGCGGCTCAGGCTTCAAAGCCGGAGACATGGTCAAGAACTGAGGATCGAGGGCGCGGCGGAGGACAGGACCCCGCCGCGCCTTACCCCCGGGCTACCGCCGGCCGAGAAGCTGGCACGCCTCCTCGATTCCGCCCTGGCAGCCCTCCGCCAGAAGGGCTTCCGCCTTCCGGCCATCCCGGACTTCCACCGCCCGGAGGGCCCGCGCGAAGAGAACCGCCCTGTTTCGCGGGGCCCGCTCGGCCGCCGCGGCAAGCTCTTCGTCGAGGTCGCCGCGCACGTCCCCGAAGGCGAGGCCCAGGATCCAGTTCCCGTCCGGCCCCGGGTTCCTTCCCTTCCCTTTCATCAGCTTTCGGACGAAACGGAGAACCCGCCCGCCGGCGGCTCCGGCGGTGTCGACCTCGAAGGCTCGGTCGAGCTGCTGCCACGCGGTCGCGTTGTCGCCATTCAGGAAGGCACTCCCGGCTCGGGTGTACAGATCGATGAAGAACGCCTCCGGCTCGTCGCTCGTGGCCGAGATCTCCCGCGCCGCGCCACCCGCATCCGCGAGAGCCTCCCTCGTCAGGGTCCCCTTCGTCCGCGTCGTGTCGAGGGCAGCGTAGGCCTTCTCCACGCGTGAATCGAGGGACCAGTTTCCCCCGTCGACGAGCGGCTCGCGGCGCGGAAGGGCGAGCGCGTCGTGGACCGGGGACACCGGCTCGCGTTCCGCGGCAGCCGCGCGCCCCGCCCGGTCCGTGACGCGGGAACCTCCCGCGCCGGAGGGCGGCCGCCCTTCGGATGGCGGCGCGATCGTCGACGGGCCCGCTTCCGAGACCCGGCCCATCGGGGGCTCGGCGGGGACGGGGGTTCCGGTGACATCCTGCGGCGTCGCCGGGTCGGTCCCGGCCGAGGCGAGGGTCTCCGCCCCTGCCTGCATCCCGCTTTCTGGCGTTACCGCCGTCTCCGTTCCGGTTCTGGAAACTGGCGGCGAGGCCTCCCCCGGGGGCGTCGTCGGTTCGAGGTTCGCCAGGCCGGCGGCCGCCGCGGGCGCGACCTCTTCCCCTTTCGGGGACGCGAAGCGCGACCACGCGTACCAGCCGCCGCCGCCGAGAACCGCGAGGACGAGGAGGGCCGCCACCGCGAAAACGGCGGGATTCGGCCCCTTTGCAGTCGGCGGAGGCGGAGGAATAGAGGCCGCCGCCGCCATCCTTGCCTCTGGCGCCGAGATGCCCGCCGAGACGACGGTGGGACCGTCCGAGACGACGGTCGGCAAGCTAGCGGGGACGCCGGGGCCTTGGGTCTGGAGAACGGTCGGCGCGCCGTGGATCGTGGGCGCTCCCGGTGGCGGCGGCGGGACCGCACGGACCGGGGCCGACGCCGCGGCGGTCGTCCCGAGAGAGAGCCCGAAGACGGCGGCGAGCGCCGACACGAGCTCCGTGCAGCTGCCGTAGCGCCGGGAGGCCTCCTTCGCCAGTGCTCGCGACCGGACGTCGTCGACGCCCGGAGGCAGGCCCCCGACGAAAGACGTCACCGGCTCGGGAGGGACGCTGACGTGCTGGTGAAGGACGGCGAGCGGAGTGTCCGCCTTGAAGGGGACGCGCCCCGTCAGCATCTCGAAGGCGATGCAGGCCAGGGCGTACTGGTCGGCCCTCGCGTCGAGCGCCTTTCCCATGGCCTGCTCCGGTGCCATGTACGAAGGGGTCCCCATGACGGTGCCCGTCGCGGTCAGGCCCGAGACCGAGTCGGCGCTGCGCGCCAGGCCGAAGTCGGCGAGAAGGGGCCGGCCCCCGGCGTCGAGGAGAACGTTCCCCGGCTTGACGTCGCGGTGGAGGATCCCCTTCGAATGCGCGTGGTCGAGCGCGGCCGCGATCGCCGCAAGCCAGGGCACCGCCTCGGCGGGCGGCACCGGGCCCCGGATCCTCTCCTTCAGCGAGCCCCCGGAGACGAGCGGCATCACGAGGTACGAGACGTCCTTCCCGCCGAGGGGAGCCGTCCCGAAGTCGTAGACGGAGAGGATGTTCGGATGCTCGAGCCCCGCGACGAGGCGGGCTTCCCGGAGGAATCGCTCGGCGAAGGTCGGATCGGCGGCGATCGGGTCGTGGATGACCTTCACGGCGACGGTCCTGTGGAGCGTCTGGTCCTCGGCCCGCCAGACTTCCGACATTCCGCCGGCGCCCGCGCGCTCGAGGAGGCGATAGCGACCCAGGAGGGTTCCGGGGGTTACTGCCATGGCGTCCTCGTTTCTCGGCCTTAGCATACGACCCTGGGGCCCCCGTGAGTGAGAAGCGCGTCACGCACCGTCACGATCGCGCCGCCCCCGGGCGGCGTTTCGTCTACGTCGTCCGCTCGCGCCGGTCGGGCGGCCTCTCGGTCGGTATCAACCTCGACCCCCAGCAGACCTGCAACTTCGACTGCGTCTACTGCGAGGTCATCGACCGGAGGGCGATCGCCCGGCACGTGGGACGCCCGCCGATCGTCGCCGCCGAGATCGTGGCCGAGCTCTCGGCGGTGCTCGCCTCGCTTCGCGGCGGCGAGGCTCCGCGGGACATCGCCTTCGCGGGAGACGGCGAGCCGTCCACGTTCCCTGGATTCCTCCCTCTCGCCCGGGGCGTCTTCGACGCCCGGGACGCCGCCGGGCTCCCCGGCGTCCCGGTGATCCTGATCACGAACGGTTCCGGGCTCGCCCGGAGCGGGATTCGAGAGGCGCACGACCTCTTCGCCGCCCGCGGCGGCTCTTTCTGGATCAAGCTCGACGCCGGAACCGAGCCGTTCTATAGGGCCGTCTGCCGCACGTCGGTTCCGTTCGAGCGGATCCTCGCGAACCTCGCCGGCGCCGCGTGCCGCCACCCCGTCGTCGTCCAGTCGATGTTCTTTCGGTCGGACGACCTCGGGGCCCCTTCAACCTCCGAGATCGCGTCCTGGGCCGGCCGGCTCGCGAGCATCCTGCACGAGGGCGGCTCCCTCGCCGGCGTGCAGGTCTACACCGTCGCGCGGGAGACGATGGAATTGGGAGTCCACCCCCTTTCCGCCGAGGCCCTCGAGGAGATCGCCCGGACCGCGCGTCACGCGCTGGCCGGCGTGCCCGTCGAGGTCTACGCCTGAGGCGGTCGGTGTCTCAGAGCTCGTCGGCGAGGTCCGCTTCGGCGAGCGCCCCATAGAGCGAGATCGTCCCGGGACCGTTTCGGGTCGCGTCATCCAGCGCCTCTTCGGCGCGCGAGAGGAGACTCGCCGTGTCGAACGCATCCTCGGGATACGCGGCGAGCCCGATGGTCAAGGAGAGCTTCAGGCCTGTCGCCACGAGTCGCGGGTCGAAAGCCGACATGAAGTTCTTCTGGACCGCCTCGGCCGCACGCTGTCCCGTGACCTTGTTCGCCTCGAAGATGAGGATCCAGAACCGGTCGCCCTTGCCGCGCCCGACGATGTTCACCGAGCGCGTCGCCCGGACGAGCTGCGCGGCGACCTTCGGCAGGAGCGAATCGCCGTAGGGAACTCCGAAACGCTGGCCTGCCTCCGCGAGGCCGTCGACGCAGAGGTGAGCTACCGAGAGAGGCTGCCCGCTCCGTTCCGCGCGCCTCAGCTCCGACTCGAGCCGCCTGAGGATCGCCCCCTGGTTGTAGAGGCCGGTGACGCCGTCGCGCTCCGTCTGCTGCTCGATGATCTTCATGAGACGCGAGTTGTGGAGTGCAACGGCGGCCGCATCGGCGAGCAGGGAGAGCCGCCCGCCGAGCTCCGAGGGCCACGATTTGCCGAGAGAGCGAAACGCGAACGTCAGGACGCCGATCTGTTCGTCCTGGTAGAGGAGGGGGACGGCCGCGGCGCGCAGGTTTCCAGGGCTCGCGCCGGCTCCCGTCGCCGGGTAGAGGGTACCGATCTGGGCCTGGTCCACGAGGACGAGGGATTTCTCGAGCCAGGCGCGGACGACGGGGTGATCGGAATTCTCGGTCGGAATGGTCCGTAGCCCCTCGCTGGTCCCTTCGGTGCCCCATTGCGCGAGGACGCGGAGCGACTTCGTCTGGGCGTCGGCATCCCAGAACTGGGCGCTCGTTCCCGACAGGAGCGCCACGGCCTGCTCGCAGAGAGTGTGCTTGATGCGCGGTCCGTCGAAGGTGGTCGTGAACGAGCGCCCGACCTCGCGCAGGCGATCGAGGAAACGATACGAATCGCGCTCGCGCTGCAGGAGCCGGGCCGACGTTACCGCGAGAGAGACCTCGACCGCGAGCGCCTGGAACGAGCGGAGCATCGGCGGACCGAAGGCCCACGGACGGCCGGCGCCCAGGCCGACGAGCGCGCCGACGATCTCGCCGCGGGATGCGAGCGGAACGGCGACGAGGCTGAGCGGCCGCGGGAGGTCCTTCACCGTCTCGGGGGCCGGGACGAGATCGAGACCGTTCTCGCCAGCGGCGACATCGGGAAGGAGGGCGTACGAACCCTCTGCGGAGAGGAGCTCGAAGAGGGCGAGCGGAACCTCGTCGCGATTTCGGCCCTGCAGCCCCCCCCCTTTCCAGCAGAACGCCGAAGGACCGGCGAGCTGGTCGAGCGGGAGGAGCTGCACCGCGCAGAGCTCGAGGTCGAAGTGGGAGCCGATTTCCTGGACGGTCCGATCCAGGATCGCCTCGAGATCCGTCAGGCCCCCGAGAGGGGCGTGAACCCGGTACACGAACGCGACCCGCTCGGCGTTGCGCCGCTCGGCCTCGACGAGGCGCGCCTTCTCGAGCGCCCCGGCGGCGAGACGTGCGAGCTCCTGGACGAGCCTCATCTCCTGCGGGGTGAGGACGAAGGCGCCCCGTCGCGACATCGTCAGGAAACCGAAGACCGTCTCTCCCTGCTCGAGGGGTATGGCGAGGCGACGGCGGCGGCGAGGACCCTTGCTGTCGTCGGCTTCGGCGTCGTCGTCGTCGAACGCGGGGCCGTGAGCGGCGAGGGCCCGGACGAGGATGCCGTCGTCGTCGATGGACCGGCGCTGTCCGGGGACGAACCCGCCGGCGGAACCAGGGGACGTCCCCTGCCCGAGGATGCGCTCGATCTGCTTCTGCCCCGCGTGGTACCGGTAGGCCTGTACCTGGTCGAACTCGAGCTGCCGCTGGAGCGAAGCCGCCGTGAGCCGGACGACCTCGTCCGCGTTGAGAGTGTGCAGGGCGCCGGAGGCGAGCTCGAAGAGGGCGACGGCCTCCTCGCGCCGCTTCACGAGCGTCGCGACGCTCCGTTCGCGCTCCAGGATTCTTCCGAAGATCTGGGCGAAAGAGCGGATTCCCTCGTCGATGTCAGCGCCCTTCCCCGACGAGAGGGGAAGGGAAACGCCGAACGCGCCGCTGACGTGATCGCCCACCTTCACCGGAGCGCAGACGAACACGAGGCCTGATTCGACGACGCGTTTCTCGCGCCCCTCGACGAGGAGCCCTTCGAGGACGCGCCCCAGACGCTGCTCGGCGGCCGTCGATACGATGGAAGACCCCGCGCGGCTGATGGGCGGCGCCCCGCCTGCGGGCTGGAGGGCCACCGCGACGGCGTCGAAGAAGCGAAGCGCCGTGTCGAGGACCGTCCCAATCGACTCATCGAGGAACCGTCCTTCGGCGAGGACGGCCTCGAACGCCTTCAGGAGAGCGAGGTCACGATTGGTCGGCACGGCTCAAGACGTTCTCCGGGTCTTGCTTCGGCCAGAATCATAGCTGGGATCGCCGTGCGGCGGCGGCGGAGACTCAGGCCGCCCGTTCCCCCTCCGCACGGGCGGCCCCGAGGAGCCCCTGAGCGACGAGGAGGAGCATCCCGACGTCGCGCAGGATCACGATCCACATGTCCCGGAACCGCTCCTCCACGCTCTTCCCGGCATCGGCGACGTCGAAGCAGCCGCAGTCGATGGCGTTGCCCCGGAGCAGGTTCAGGGAGATCGCGACGATAAAGACCACGAGGAGAGCGCCGACGACAGAGGCCGCCGTCCGGCGCCACAGGCCGCAGACCAGCGCTACCCCCAACAGCAGCTCGGTCCACGGCATCGTCAAAGCTGCCAGGTTCACGAGCGGGCCCGGCAGGAGCCTGTAGTTGTAGATCATGTGGGCGAAGGAGGGCGGGTCGGCGATCTTCGGCAGGGCCGCCACGATGAAGAAGACACCGAGCGCGATCTGGGTGCGCACTGTGAGCCAGGGATGGGTCAGGATTTCCCGGACCGTCACGCCGGACCTCCGGCCTGAACCGCCCCGCCCCGCCGGACCCAGTCGGGGAAGCCGTCCCGGTAGACGAGGAGGTTCTCGAAGCCGGCCCCGAAGAGCGACTGCGCGAGCATGTGCGAATCCTCGCAGTCGCCGCCCGAGCAGTAGAGGATGACAGGAAGCGAGGGATCGCGCCCTTCGGCGACGAGCCCTTCGACCCGCTCCTTCACGATCTGAGCTTCCCAGACCGGGAACGAGCGCGCCCCGCCGATGTGCCCCTGGGAGAAGTCCCGCGTTCGGCGCGCGTCGATGAAGAGGGCGCCGCGAGCGTGCAGCCACGCCGCCGCTTCGCCCGAGATCTCGACGTACGGCTGGCCGTGCGCCGGGAACCTGGCGAGGAGCTCGGCAGGGGAAGCCGGGGCCTTCGCCGGCGGAGCCGGGACCGGTTTCCCGGACGAAGCGGCCGCGGTGGGACGCGGGGCCCCGGATGCCTCCCCGTCGGTGCTCGCCGGGGACGGCTCCGGGGCTCGGACCTCGGCGGTTTGCGGCCCCGCCGCCGGTTCCGCCTCGAACGCGGCGAGGGGAGGCGGCTCGGGCCGGGCGGTGACCGTCGTCGCGTTCGGGTAGGCACCCGGAATCGTCAGCTTTCGCTCCTTGCCAGCGAGGGCATTCGACACGAGGGCACAGGCGACCGCGAGGCCGACGAGGGTTGCGGCCTCGGCGAGGAAGCGTCGGAGGTTCATCTCAGCGTCTCCGTCTGGGGGCGCTTGGCCCACGGGGAATTCTATGCAAGCCCCCCGCCCCGACCGGCGGCGCCGGAACGGCGCGGCCCTCCTCGAATCAGGTCCTTCCGGGGCTAGAATTGCCGCTCCGTTCAGCGTGCCAAGGAAGGGGAGAAGGATGAGCGAGAACAGCCTGACGATTCGGGACAACCGGACCGGCAAAGAGTACGTCGTACCTATCGAGAACGACACCATCCGCGCAATGGACCTTCGGAAGATCAAGGTCGATCCCGGCGACTTCGGGATGATGACCTACGACCCTTCCTACCTGAACACCTCCTCGTGCCTCTCGCGGATCACGTACATCGACGGCGACAAGGGAATCCTCGAGTACCGCGGCTACCCGATCGAGCAGCTCGCCGAGAAGTCGAGTTTCCTCGAGGTGGCCTGGCTCCTCTGGCATGGCGAGCTCCCGACGAAGGACGAGCTCAAGGGCTTCGTCAGCCACGTCACGACCCACACCTACCTGCACGAGAACATCACGAAGGTCACGGAAGGGTTCCGCCACGACGCGCATCCGATGGGGATGCTCCAGTCCACCGTCGCCGCGCTGTCCACGTTCTACCCCGACTCCAAGCAGATCCACGACGAGCGCAAGCGCGCGCACCACACCATCCGGCTCATGGCGAAGATGCCCACCATCGCGGCGTTCGCCTACCGGCATTCGATCGGCTTCCCCTACGTCTACCCCGACAATGAGCTCTCCTACACCGGCAACTTCCTCTCGATGCTCCGGAAGATG
>JACRCS010000239.1 GCA_016218905.1 Deltaproteobacteria bacterium | reverse complement strand
GTGCGCGAGTCGGCCCGAGAGGACGTAGGAGACGATCTCCATGTCGTTGTGCCCGTGCGTACCGAAGCCCGCGGCCGGGACGACGCGGTCCTCGTTGAGGACCCGGAGCGCCCGGAAGTTCACGTGCGCGGGATCCCAGTAGTCGGCGAATGAAAACGTGTGACGGGTGTCGAGCCAGCCGTGGTCGAAGTGCCCGCGCTCGTCGCTCTTTCGGATCGTGATCATCTGAGGACCTCCCCGGGCGACGGGTTCCCGCCTCCCATCGGCCCCTCTGCACTCTTCGGGCCAGAAGGGGGCGGGTACCGACGCGTCGCGCTGCGCAGGTAACTCTCTCCCCGTCAGTCGGTTCCGGCCACCTCCCGCGGTCGACCCTTCCGGAGCCCTTCGATTCGAGAGGGAAGAGCCTCTCGCTTTGAGATGATTCCGGAATGCGTGCCGACGAACTGACGCTCGAGGCCCTCTTCGACGCCGACCCGAAAGGGGGCGTCTATCGGTTCGCCGGCGAGCGGGCCGTTCTCCTCGACACGGCAGCCCTTGGCCTCCTACGAAAGGAGATCATCGAGACCCTCTCGCTCGCCGCTGCGCGCGGCGTCCTCTACCGTTTCGGCTGGGCGCACGGTTTCCGGACAGCGGAGGCGATGCGAGAGGCCTTCGACTGGGAGAGCCCTGAGGAATGGGTCAAGGCGGGCGGACGCCTGCACCGCCTGAAGGGACTCGTCACGTTCCGGCCGGTCCCGCGCGAGGAAGGGATGCCTCCCCGGCACTTCTCGCAGGCGTTCTGGGACGAGTCGTACGAGGCCGAGCAGCACCTCCTCCACTTCGGTATTGCCGACGAGCCGGTCTGCTGGACGCTCACCGGTTTCGCCAGCGGGTACCTCACCGTCGTCCACGGGAGGCCCATCCGGGTCATCGAGGAGAGCTGCGTCGGAAAGGGAGACGCCACGTGCCGGATGGCGGGCGAGCCGGAGGAGGCGTGGGACGAAGCTACGCGGCGTTCGTTCGCGAGCCTCTCCGAGCGCTGCCTCGAAGGGGAGCTCTCCCGGGTCGGCGACGCTCTCCGAGCGACCGAGGCGAAGCTGAAGGCGCGCCGGAGCGAGCTAACCCGGCTGAAGGTCGAGGAGGAGCACCCGGGCGTCATCGCACGCAGCCCGGGAATGCGTCGGGCCTTCGACCTCGCCTGCCGCGTCGCGCGCGTCGATTCCACCATCCTCCTCACGGGCGAGAGCGGCTCCGGCAAGGAGGTGCTGGCCCGCGTGATCCACGAGCGCTCCGGGCGGGCCGGCGGACCGTTCGTCGCCATCCACGGGGCGGCGCTCCCGGAGAGTCTTCTCGAGAGCGAGCTCTTCGGCCACGCCCGCGGCGCGTTCTCCGGCGCCGCTTCCGACAGGCCCGGCCTCTTCGAGGCGGCCAACGGCGGGACGCTCTTCCTCGACGAGATCGGTGAGGTGCCTCTCGGCCTCCAGGCCAAGCTCCTCCGCGCGCTCCAGGAGCGGGAGGTGCGACGGCTCGGTGAAAACAAGAGCCGGAAGATCGACGTCCGTGTCGTCACCGCGACGAACCGCGACCTCGCGACGGAAGTGGAGACCGGGCACTTCCGGAAGGACCTTTACTACCGCCTCCGGGTGATCGAGATCCCGCTCCCGCCGCGGCGCGAGCGTCCGGAGGACGTCCTTCCTCTCGCAAAGGCGCTCCTCCTCGACGCGGCCGCACGGACGGACGTGAAGGTGAGCGGCTTCACTCCCGAGGCCGCGCGCCTCCTCCTCCGACACTCCTGGCCAGGAAACGTCCGTGAGCTGGCGAACGCGGTCGAGCGGGCGGCCGTCCTGGCCGACGGGATGCGGGTCGGGGCCGAAGACCTCCCCGACGAGATCGCCCGGCCCGCCCGAGGCGCCGGCGCCTCGGGCGACACCCTTGCAGGCGTCGAGAAAGCGCACGTCCTCGCGGTCCTCGGCGAGGAGAGCGGCCATCGCGAGAAGGCCGCGAAGAGGCTCGGCATCGGCGTCGCCACGCTGTACCGGAAGCTGAAGGAGTGGGGCGAAGAGGGGCGGTAGGCGAGGCGCCTCAGGCGTCCCCGTCGGCAGTCGTCCTCCCCCGCCCAGGCAATCAGCTCTTCGGTCCGGGCGGCCCTGGGCCTTCGATCGGCAGGAGCACCGTGAAGGTGGTCCCTTTTCCCGGCTCGCTCTTCACCTCGATCCTGCCCCCGTTGGCCTCCGTCAGGTTCTTGACCACCACGAGCCCCAATCCGATGCCCCGCGACTTGGTCGTAAAGAGCGGCTGGAAGAGCCTTCTCATGTTCTCGGGGGTTATCCCCTCACCGGTGTCGGCGACGGAGATCTCGACACCCGACGGAGGATCGCTCGCGTCCTTCGCGGGCGCGACGGGCTCACCTTCGTCCCGCCTCCATCGCACGCGAACACTCAGGTCGCCTCCGCTTGGCATGGCCTGCACCGCGTTCACGACGAGGTTCTGAATCACCTGCGCGACCTGGAGCGGATCGACCGTCAGCGCCGGAAGCGGGCCCGATATCTCGACCCGAAGCGAGACGCCCTTGGGCACGGTGCAATTCCGAAGGCTCCGCTCTATGAGCTCCTCCACCGAAACCCTGTCCGCCCGGGGCGTCCTCGTTCGGGAGAAGTCCAGAAGGTCCGAGATGACACGTTGTGAGCTGTCAATCTCGCTCTTTATTATGCCCAGGTACTCCTTGACGGTCTCATCAGCGCCGGGCAATACCATCTCCAGGAAGTAGACGGCATTGCTCATCACTGCGAGGGGATTGCGCAGCTCGTGTCCTACGCTCGCCGAGAGCAGGCCGAGGATCGCCAGTTTCTCCTTGCGCACGAGCTCCGCCTGAGCCTCGAGCAGCTCCTTCACCTTGCTCTTCAGCTCCTCATTCAACCCGCGGATTCGGTCCTCCGTCTGCCTGCGCCCCGTCACGTCCCTGAAGGCCCCGAGCAGGTAGATCCGCGTCCCGATCATGATCACCGCGGTATGGATATCCGCGAGGAACACCGAGCCGTCCCTGCGGAGTACGGAGCGATCCGCCGTGCGATCGATCTCTCCTGTCGCCATCCTCCCGAAGGCTTCCAGGGTCGACGGCAGCTCCTCCTGGGGATGGATGTCGCGGACGCGGAGCTGCCGGAGCTCATCCTGGTCGTAGCCCAGCATCCTGCTGATCGCCTCGTTCCCCATCAGGAACTGCTTGCTCTCTGCGTCCGCGAGGAGGATGCCGTCGCTCGCCTTGTCGAAGATCGCCCTGAACTTCTCCTCGGATTCACCGAGCCGCGCTTCAGCCCGCGTGCGCTCGGCGATCTCCGCGTAGAGCTTGTCCGACTGCTCGAGGACGGCATTCTCGAACACCTCGAGAAGCTGATCCAGCGCCGCGACCTGTGCCCTGAGAGATTGAATCTCCTCCATCGAAGGGCCCGCGCTCATTTCGACGTCGATGCCGGTGGACTCGATCCGGGCTCGGCGAATACTGTGGCGGTCAACGGCAACACCGCAATCATCACGTTGAGAGCCAGCGGCCGGAACAGGGCCGCCAGATCCTCTGAGATCGGTACCTTCGAGAACATGATGACGGCGAAGAGCTCTCCCGACGGAAATCCTCCTCCGAATCCCAGAACGGACTTGATCCCGTGGGGAATGATGAAGTCCTGCTGGGCCGGGATGTGGGGGCTGCCAAGCGCTTCAGGAATGACGAAGACGTTGAAGGTCTTCTGCTCCGGGTCCAGGATGATCTCAGGGTCTGGCTTGACCACGGAGCTCACGCTCATCCCCAGCTGCTTGATGAGGTTGCGGATCATCGGTATCTGATGGACCGCCTCCTCGCTCGGAAGCGGAATGGCCTTGTGCCCGGTCGAGCTCCTTCTCGAGCTCCATTCGGACAGCTCTCCGGCGGATGCCAGGAGGACCAGGCACTTCATCTCGGGGAAGACCCGGCTGTCCGTACACATCGCCCGGGCGAAGCCCTGGAGATCCTCGTCGAGCCTCTCCAAGGGATGGGTCTTGAAGAACCGGACCAGGGAACAGGCCCTCGTCCCTGTACGTCCGTCGATCAGGCTCGCGTGCAAATGGGAGACGATGCGGTTCGCCGCCTCTTCCATGCTCCCGGCCCCTCTGCCCATCGTCCGCAGGGCTCTTCCACATTCGGTCATCTCACGAGTCGTGAAGTTCGTCAGGTCATAGGTCCGCGACGGCTCATGACTCGCGGCTGATCCCAACGTGCCCTCCTCTCCTGTTCTCCATTGGTTCTCCCTCGTCACCGTTCGTGCCGCCCCGAAGTCCGGCGTCGCTCCTCCCGCCTCCGCCGTCCCTGACGGCGTCAGATGCTGTCGGCCAGGATGTCGAGATGGCTCTGGACGCAGTCCCTCCCGCGCTCTTTCGCCCTGTAGAGTGCGTCGTCCACTCTCTTGGCGAGAGCGTTCAAGTCGTCTCCTGTCCGGTAAGAGCTCACGCCGAAGCTCGCGGTCAGATGGCCGACCCGGTCGAACCGATGAGCCGCGATCGAGAGCCGAAGCTTCTCGGCCACGACCCGGGCGGCCGCGAGATCGCTGGACGGCAGGAGGATCATGAACTCCTCCCCACCCCACCTCGAGACGACGTCGACGGATCTGAGGCTCCTCCTCGCCAGCTCCGTGATCGCCACCAGCACGTCGTCTCCCACAGCGTGCCCAAAGGTGTCGTTCACGCTCTTGAAGTGATCGAGATCGCACATGATCACCGAGAGCGCGACCCCGTATCTCGCCGCCCTGTCGATCTCCGTCCGGAGAATCCTGCTGAACTCCCAGCGATTCGTCACACCGGTCAGGCTGTCTGTGGTGGCCAGGAGATGGATCTCGGCCTCGGCGCGATGCCGCTGCGCCGCGGCAGCGAGCACGTTGGCCATGGCCCGAAGGAAGTGCCCGTCCTCCGTTCCGGGCTCGCACCGGCTCGTCTCGAAGACCCCCACCACCCCCAGCGAGGTTCCACCGGAGCCGAACGCGAGACTCAAACCCCTCACCACCCCGCGCCCTGCGAGAAGAGCCGGAATCGAGAAGCGCCGCTCGTCTCGGAGGTCCCCGAATGTGACCGGCTCCTCGGACGCCAGCGTGAACCCCGCCCACGTGCCGGTGCCGGCCTCCACGAGCGCATCGCCGTAGAGGCTCGGGTCCCAACCGACCCCCGCCCGCAGCAGGAGAGTGTCCGTCCCCGGCCGCGACTCCAGGATCGCGCAGAGCGCCACCCCCATGGTCTTGGCGATGAGCCCCGCGGCTCTGTCGAACACGTCCGGCAACGAGAGTCCTGCCAAAGCCAGGTTTCCGAGCTCGGCGACGGCCGCTTGCTCGCGCACCCGCGTCGCGAGTGCCGCCTCGGCTCGTTTGCGTTTCGTGATGTCCCGAACGTGCATGCGGAGGAGACCGGATGCGGGAACGTACGAGATGTGCTGCTCGTAGGTGGCGTCCACGAGACGGACCTCCCGTACGAGCTCCTGCGGCGCGCCGGTGCAGAGCGCGGCGAAGAGCTCCTCGATGCCTTCGAGCAGCGGATTTCGGCTCTCTCCCTCCAGGTC
>JACRCS010000221.1 GCA_016218905.1 Deltaproteobacteria bacterium | reverse complement strand
GGGCACGGGGTCTTTCCCGCTCCGGACATCGTCGAAGAGGAGATCTGCCGCCGGTACGGCGTGAACGTGGTGGGGAGGGTCCACGAGGTTCGCGAGCGCTTCTACGCGATCTCGGTCGAACGGCGACTCCAGAACCCGGCCGCGGTGGCGATCTGCAACTCGGCGCGACGGTTGCTCGGAGACAGCGGGTAAGAGGGGAAGCACCGAGACCCGTGCCCGCAGGCGACCGGGAAGATGACTGCGCTTCTTGGCGAAGGGAGGGAGGAAGTTCGGGGGCCGGACCGCCTGGCTTGGCTAGCGGAAAAGGAAGGAACCAGAGAGGCCGTGCATGATGTGGGGCCTCCAGAGGGCGAACGGTCGCTGCTCTTCCATCTGTAGGTTCTCCAGGCGCGGGTCGGACGCGGAGGCTGGCCATGGGCCTCTTCGCCCTGACCCGTCGCAGGTTTCCCGGTGCCGCGGGCCACGAGGTAAGTAAGCCCGGCGGTCAGCAGCAGGGCACCGGCGGCGACGGGGAGGCGGATGGAACCCACCGGCCAAACCCAACCACTTCGGGGCCGCGGGCAGGGACGCCCTGCACCTCAAGGGGGGCAGGGACGTGGACGCGCGAGAGAACTGTTGGGGCGAAGGCGACCCGGCCGCGAGGGTCCACGACCGCCGGGACGACCCGGGTCTGGGGAGCGTGACCGTTGCACCGGCCCTGAAATAGCCCCCGAGCCAACCTCCCGGTCCTCGTGGAGCTGGGCCGCCGGATGCTCTGCACGATCCACTGGAACGTCGGCTTCGGCATGGCGTTCAAAGCCGGCTCGGTCCTCGAGAGCGGCGCCGGCCTCCCGAGCCCCTTCGCCGGAGCGGTGGTCCACAACATTGGTTCCGTCCTGGTCGTCCTGTCTTCGGCCAGGCTCGCCCTGGGGTGGGACCGGAGGCCGAGCGCCGCGCCCCCGGCGCCGGATCGGGAGGCGGACGGCGATACCCCGGATCAGGAAGCAGCGACGAGCGCGGCCGACAGGGCGGCGTAGCGGGCGAGCTTCCCGGCGAGGGTCGGCACGGCGAAGCGCAGGAGGGGTACCCGGAGGAGCCCCGCAAGGAGGCAGAGGGGGTCTCCGACGACCGGCACCCAGGAGAGGAGGAGCGCCCAGGTGCCGTACCGGGTGAAGAGCCTCTCGGCCTTCTCCTGCGATTTTCGGTCGATGCGCAGGACCTTCTGAATCAGCCACGGGCTGCCGTACTAGCCGAGCGAACAGGTGGTGCAGGCGCCGAGGAAGTTGCCGGCCGTGGCCGAGGCGACGGCGCTCACCGGGTCAGCTCCCCGAAGGAGCAAGGCCGCGAGGAGCCACTCCGACCCGAGGGGGGCGACCGTGGCGGCCAGGAAGGCCACGAGGAACAGGGCCGGAAGCCCGAAACGAATCAGCGTGTCTTCCACAGGAATCACCCTCGGGCGCGAACGAGGCCCCGTCAACGGACGATCGCCGAGCGTAACTCAAAAACGGCATCCTTCTCGAACTGTTCTTCCTCGTGGCGCTCACCCTGGCCAACGGCGCGCTGGCCATGTCGGACACCGCGGTCATCTCGGCGCGCCGGGCGGGGCACTTCCTTGCCGATCCTGCTCGGCACGACGATCAGATCAAGAGGCAGGGAATCCTGCGCGACAAGGCGCCGGCGAAAGGAGCCTGAAGATGAAGAACTCGTTTCTTGGAGCGTTTGCCGTGATCGCAGTCGGCGCAGCGTTGCTCTTTTCAGCAGCACCAGCACGGGCGCTCGGGCTTCAGGAGGGGCAGGTGGCGCCGGACTTCTCGCTCGAAGACGTCAACGGCAAGCCCGTGACCCTCTCGGCGTACCGGGGCAAGGTGGTGCTGCTCGCCTTCTGGGCCTCTTGGTGTCCGCGCTGCATGGAGGAGCTGGCGTTTCTGCAGGGACTCTCCACCGGCCTGGAGAAGGAGCTGGCCGTCTTGGCGATTAACCAGGAGACGCAGAATTTGTCGCCTGCGCACGTGGCCAAGCTCAGGGACGAGGTCTCGGGCCTGGGGATTCAGTTCCCCGTTCTTCTGGACAAGAACCTCGACGTCTGGCAGGCCTACGGGATCAATGCCCTTCCCACGAGCGTGATTCTCGATCGAGACGGCAGCGTCCGATTCGCCGAGCCCAACTACTACTGGGCCAGCCAGAAGAAGATCAAGGCAGTCCTCGCGGGTCTGGGGATCGGCAGCCCGTGAGCTGTAGAGGAAGTCCGTAGTCATGGAGCAACCCCTTGCTGCCGGGGGGTAGGGACTGCTGTGCTCCTGCTCCTGCTCTCTCGGCAGAAGGAGCGTTCTTGTTTTCTGAGGAGAAGACGATGAAGAAGACATTCCTCACAGGCGGACTCGTCCTATGCGCCCTGGCCTTCGCCGTCGCGGGCTGGACTGCGGCTCCAGTACCCGACGCGGCGCTCTACGACGCGCTGGCGAGTTCCACGGCCACCGCTGCGCCGGTTCCCTCCTCGGCGCCCGCCTCGGGTTCGCCGCCAAGGCCGCCCTGGGAGACAACGCGGGTAAGGGGAAGGTGCGGGCCGTTCACTTTTCTGCCGCTTGCCCGCTGGACGGGATCCAGGTGACGACCGGCTGCACTCTCGGCAATAGCACCATCGAGGTGAAGGACAAGAAGGAGATGCGGCTCGTCCTCTCAGTGGACGGGGTCCCCGGCGCGGTCGAGGCAAAGCCCACGCCCTAGGCGACCAAGCTGGGTGG
>JACRCS010000230.1 GCA_016218905.1 Deltaproteobacteria bacterium | reverse complement strand
CGAACCTCCCCGGCACCCCAGCCGTCATCGCGAGGCCCGAAGGGCCGTGGCGATCCAGGGCGGCCGAGCCAAGCTGGATTGCTTCGCTCCGCTCGCAATGACGATGAAGGCGGGGCTTAAACCGACGATCGAGCGTCCGCGACGGCTACCGCCCGGCCCGTCTAAACTCTCGTTGTAGTACTAACAGCTAATTGCTAACGGCGCTTCTGCCCCCCGGCGACCTCTGCCAGGACGCGGTAGAGCTCGCCGAGTTGGATCGGCTTCGAGATGTACTCGTCCATGCCGGCTTCGAGGAAGCGCTCGCGATCGCCTTTGAGGGCGTGCGCCGTCAGGGCGACGATGGGAATACCGGCCGGACAGCCCTCGACGATCCCCCCGCGGATCGCGCGCGCCGCATCGAGCCCGTCCAGGATGGGCATCTGCACGTCCATCAGGACGACGTCGTAGCAGGCGCGGGCGAGCGCTTGGAGCGCCTCCTGCCCGTTGGACGCCACGGTCACCTCGTGGCCCTCGCGGACCAGGAGCTCCCGGCCTAGGACCTGATTCACCGGATTGTCCTCGGCCAGGAGGACGCGGAGGCGCTTCGGGGGTCGGGTCGCGGGTCCGTCCCCGGCCACGGGCTGCCCGGACGACTTGGCCGGTGGGACCTCGAGCTGCAGCTCGAACCGGAAGGCGCTGCCACGCCCGGGCTCGCTCTCTGCCCAGATGTGGCCCCCCATCAGCCCGACGAGCTGCCGAGAAATGGAGAGCCCGAGGCCCGTGCCGCCGTACGTCACGTGGTGCGCGGGGTTCGCCTGGGAGAAGTTTTCGAAGATCACCTCCAACTGATCCGGCGAGATGCCGATGCCGGTGTCGGTTACCGTGAAGAGCAGACGAGTCCGACCGGTCTGACCCGTCTGACCCGTCTGAGTCGTCGGACCCGTCGGACCCGTCGGACCGGCCACGCCGACGGTGACGGAAACCCCGCCGGCGTCGGTGAACTTGAGGGCGTTTCCCACGAGGTTCAAGAGCACCTGGCCGATGCGGCCCCGGTCGCCTCGGACCGTCCGGGGTACCCCCGATTCCACGTCCAAGGCGAGCGGGAGGCCCTTGTTGCGCGCGACTACCCGCACCGTCTCGAGGACGCCTTCCAGGGCGTCGCGGAGCTCGAACTCCTCGTGCTGGAGCTCCACGCGGCCCGCCTCGATCCGGGCGAGATCGAGCACCTCGTCGATGATGGCGAGGAGACTCTTCGCCGACTCTTTCGCGATCCGCAGGTAGTCACGCGCCTTCGGCGACTCCGTCTCCAGGAGCGCGAGCTCGGTCATCCCCATGACGCCGTTCATGGGCGTGCGGATCTCGTGGGACATCCGGGCCAGGAACTCGCTCTTGGCGCGGCTTCCCGCCTGGGCGGCCTCCCTCGCGTGGAGGAGCTCCTGCTCGAAGCGCTTGCGCTCGGTGATATCGAGGGTCGTTCCGACGAAGCGGATCGCGCGGCCCGCCTCGTCGAAGATGACCCTCCCCCGGCTGGCGATCCAGCGCTCCTTGCCGTCCGCGAGCCCGATCGTCCGGTATTCGACCCTGTACTCGCCCCCGCTCTCCGGCTGCAGCATCCGCCGGACGAGCTCTCCAACCCTCTCCCGGTCCTCGGGGTGGAGCCCGGCGAGAAACGTCTCGTAGTCTACGGGAGCATCGGGCGAGAGGCCGAAGTGGCGCTTGGCCGCTTCGGACCAGATGAGCTCGCCCGTCTGCGGGTCCCAGTCGTAGGTCCCGAGGTCTGTCGAGTCGCTGGCGAGGCGGAGTCGTTCTTCGTTCCTCCGGAGGAGCTCCTCCCGCTGCCGCAGCTCGTTGAGGAGCAGGATGTTCTCGTACGCCAGCGCCGCCTGGGAGCTGAGGGCGACCGCCATCTCCTCGTCCTCGTCGGTGAAGGCGCCGTTCACCCGATCCGCGAGGCAGAACCAGCCGTAGGCGTGGCTCGGGGTCGCGAAGGGGAGGACGAGAGAGCGGGCGGCGGGGGGAAGACGGGTGCCGCCGGCTTTGCCGGGCGGGAAAGCGTCCGAGTGCCCGAACCGCAGGATCCTGCGCTGGGAGACGACCTCTTCCCGGATCTCGGACTCGGACGGAAGCAGAGCCGCGGGGCCAGGGCCCGTCGGTTCCATCTTGTCATCCCCGAAAGAGCGCGCTCCGTTCCTTTCGAGGAGGACGAGCTGCGCGAAGCGGCACTCGAGGAGGCTTCGGACGGCGCTGCAGAAGATCTCGGAGAGCCCCGCGGGGTCGCGCTGGCTGACCAGGTGGAAGCCCAGGTCGATGAGCGTCGCGAGCTGGAGCCCGTCGCGCAGGGGCGCTTCGGCGGGCAGCAGCGCGGAGACGTGCTCGGGCGCGACGGTGGGCACCGGTTCGGGCGAGACGCCGAGCGCGCCGTGGACCGCCTCGAGGAGCACGGTGGGCTCGGAGGGCTTCGGGATGACGCTGCAGGCGCCGAAGGCCTGCACGAGGCGCCGGGCCTCGGGCAGCCGGTAGGTCGCGGTGTAGAAGATCACCGGCGTCGTCTCGAGCCCTTCCTCGGCGCGGAGCCGCCGCACGAACTCGAGCCCGTCCATCGTCGGCATGACGATGTCGCTGATGATGAGGTCCGGCCGCTCTGAGCGCGCCAGCGCGAGGGCGGCGGAGCCGTCGGCCGCCTCGAGCAGGCGGTGGCCGTAGTACCCGAGGAGGGTCTTCAGCGCGTGCCGGCTGATGGCGTGGTCTTCGACGATCAGGATCGTGGACATTACGATATTCCGAATTCCGAATTCCGAATTCCGAATTTAGGGGTACCGAAGTCTACGAATTCGGGGGACTCCCAATCTCTCATTGCTTGCCTCAATTCCCAATTACGATATTCCGAATTCCGAATTCCGAATTCCGAATTCCGAATTCCGAATTTAGGGGTACCAATCTCTCATTGCTTGCCT
>JACRCS010000236.1 GCA_016218905.1 Deltaproteobacteria bacterium | reverse complement strand
GCGGTCTCCGCGATCAACCCGCGGAGAGCTTCCCGCCCGGCCTCGCTCTCGAGATCGAGGCGGAGGCAGCGCTTCCGGCGGTCGTGGTAGAGCCGGGCCAGGGCGCCGAGGCCGCCCTCCGGGCGCACGTCTGCGACCTCGTCGACCTTCGTCACCCTGGCGCCGAGGTCCGCCAGGAGCTTCCCGCCGAGGCCCGCCGTGCCGTCCCCCAGCTCCAGGAGCCGAACGCCTTCGAGGACGTCGGGGTAGCGCATCCCCTCAGGCACGGCCGCCTCCGCCCCAGGGGGCATCGGCCCCCGGGGAGAAGCCCCTCGCCAGCTCTTCCACCGCAGCCCGCGCGGGCAGGATCTCCCGGATGAGACCGGCGGAGGCCCCGCAGTAGGCCTCCCCGAGGTCGAACCGGCCGCCGAGCTGGGCCTCCCGGGAGCCGCCGGGGCGCCTCGCGGCGCGAAGCGCTTCGGGCGCGGCGCCGGACACCTCCAGCTCCCGCAAACGGCGCGCGAGGCCCCGGTTCAGCGCTCGAACGCGCGCGGCGTCGTGGCCGATCAGCACGGTGTCCTCATCCCCCGCCTCCAGGATCGCCTGTTTGTACGAGGGATGCGCGGCGCACTCGTGGGTCGCGATGAGCCTCGTCCCGGCCTGCACGCCTCGGGCTCCGAGCGCCAGGGCCGAACGGACGCCGCGGGCGTCGACGATCCCGCCGGCCGCGACGGCGGGCACTCGGACGGCCTCGGCGACCTGGGGAAGGAGCGAGAGGAGGGGGAGCGCGTTCGGCGCCTGACGCCCGCCCGCCTCGGCGCCCTGGACGACGACCGCGTCCGCGCCGGCTTCCTCGGCTCGCCTGGCCTGGGACACGGAGGAGACGACGTGGAGCACCCGGACTCCCCGGGCCTTCAGCATGGGGGTGTAGACGCGCGGATCGCCGGCGGCCGTGACCAGCACCTTCACGCCGACCTCGACGGCCCGGTCGAGGAGGAGCCCGGCGATCGGCAGATCGAGAAGAACGTTCACCGCGAAGGGCTCCCTCGTGGCCCGGTTCATCTCCGCGATCTGCCGCTCGAGGTTCTCGAGCGGCTCCCCATCCTTCGCCATCCCCGCGCAGGGGCTCACGGTGCCGAGCGCGCCGGCGTTACAAACCGCGGCGGCGAGCTCGGCCGTGGCGAGCCAGAACATCCCCCCCTGGAGGATGGGGAGCCTGGTCCCGAGCAGGGCTGTCAAGGATGAGTCCGGCATGCGCTCCTCGTCTCGATCCCTCATACCAGAATTGCGGATCGGGCAGACAGCGGGATCTTCGGCCGGGCTCCGGCGCCGAGGTCCTCACGGCAGGCCGCCATTGAAAGGGACCTTGACCGCGTAGGCGCCGGCGCTGAGGGCACGTCCTTTGGTCCTGTTGGTCCCGTTGGTCCGATCCGTCCAAATGATCGATCTAGACCAACCAGACCAACGAGACCAACGAGACCAACCAGACGAACGAGACTAACCAGACCAACCAGAGGTTCCGTACGTCTTCACCGGGTAGATCCTGCACATGGCCGTCCTCGCCGGCCAACCGCCGTTGATCGGGTTACAGTGGTCGGGGTCGTCATCCACGACGACGTTGATGTTGGATTCCCACACGCCGTGCAGCCAAGGCTCCTCGCCGGGAAGCTCCGGGAACCACCACCCGTGTTCCCCGTGCACGACCCGCGGGTCGATGCCGTCGAAGAGCACGCACTTCTGCCGGACCCTGCCCCGGAGCGTCTCGATCCAGATCCAATCCCCGTCAGCGATACCCAGCTCCGCGGCCGTTTTGGGATGTACCTGGACGAGGGGGTGCGGGCGCTGCTTGCGAACGGAGTCGATCTGCCGGTGCTCCGAGTGGAAGAAGGGCAGATGCCTCCCGCCGGTGATCAAGATCAGCGGATACTCCTTCGCCAGCTCCTCGTTCTTTGGGCTCTCGGGAGGCTCGCGGTATTGGGGCAGCGGATCGTAGCCGAGCTTCTCGAGGACCGTCGAGTACATCTCGAACTTGCCCGTGGGCGTTCCGAAGCCTACCGCCTCGTACTTCTTCGGCTGGTGCGGCGGGTAGATGGCCGGGGTCTCCTCCACCAACTGGCGCAGCGTCTTGCCGAAGGCCTCGAGCCGGTGGTCGTAAGCCTCTTCGAGGGTCTCCCAGGGAAAGTACTGCCCGAGGCCCAAGCGAACGGCCAGACCGCGCCAGAGATCGTAGTCGGGTCGCCGGTCCCACTTGCCCTCGACCTTGGCCGGCATGGCCGGGAGGGCGAACTCCAGGAACCCCGCGGTGTCCCAGTAGTTGAAGACCAGCGGCCGCTCCGACCAGATGGCCGCGGGCAGCACGTAGTCGGCGAGTTCCGCGGATGGAGTCATCCAGATCTCGGAGACGATATAGAGATCGAGGCTCTTGATCGCCTTGTACACGAGCTTGGTGTTCGCCGCGGTCACCATGGGGTTGCTCGACACGGTGATCATGGCCCGAACGGGATACGGGTTGCCCGTCAGCATCGCGCGATAGACGCTCGGCGCGTGGGCGTAGCACGTGTGATCCCTACCCAGCTTCTTCTTCGCGTGCTCCATGATCAGGTCGAAGCCGGGGAACGCGTTGAAGCGGTAGCGGTCGGACCCGATCTGCTTCGCCTTCTGCTCGGGGGGCACGAGTTCGTTCAAGTTCATCTCGTAGTCGCCCATGAACTGGTCGTGGCAGCCCGTCGCGACGTCGCCGCCGAGCAAGTCCACGTTCCCGGTCAGGGCGGAGAGGATCTGGGTGCAGTGGAGCGCCTCGATGGAGTTGTTCAGGTGCTCGATGCCCATGGCCGGCAGGATGCCGGCGGGCTTGGAGGTCGCGTACATCCGCGCTGCCGCCCGGATCTTCTCGGCGGGCACCCACGTGATCTCTTCCACCTTCTCCGGCGGGTACTCCCGGGCCCCCGCCTTGAGCTCCTCGAAGCCGTGGCACCACTTCGCCACGAAAGCCTTGTCGTAGAGGTCCTCCTCAAGGATCACGTGGATCATTGCCAGCATGAGGGCCGCGTCCGTGCCGGGCCGGAGCTGGAGCCAGAGGTCGGCCTTTTCGGCCGGGACCGTCCGCCGGGGGTCGATCACGATCAGCTTGCTGCCGGCCTTCTGGATGTCGAGAACCGCAAACCAAAGCTTGCGGATCGCCTGCTCGGCGTTGTTCCCCACGAAGACCATGCACTTCGTGTCCAGAGTGCCGCCGAAGCGGGCCGGCGACCACCCGAGCACCATCTCTCCGACCATCCGATGCGGGCCGTAGCAGATGTTCGAAGCGCCGATGTGGTTGGGGCTGCCGAAGACGTTGAAGAAGCGTGCGCGGTAACAGTCGTCGGTGCGCCCGGTTCCCGCGCTCGTGGCCAGAGTCTCCGGCCCGCACTTCTCCTTGAGCGCCGTGAGCTTCTCAGCGATCTCGTCCAGGACCTGGTCCCACGTGAGCTGCTGCCACTTGCCCTCCCCCTTCTCTCCGACGCGCTTGAGAGGGAACTTCGTCCGGCCCGGATGGTAGTACCACTCGGCAGCATGGCGGGCCTTGGTACAACCCTGTACCTGCCGCCGGAGCTGCGGCGCGTTCGGGTGGGCCCTGTCCCAGGTCTGCTCCTTGAGTTCTCCGTTTTCGAGGTGGAGCTCGACCATGCATTTGTTGTGGCACCAGTGACAGATGGATCTTCGGACTTCGTTGTTCATGGCGTTGCCTCTCCTGTCGGTACTGTGAAATCTGCTTCCTACTGCATCAAGATGCTCGGCGGCCAGGTCGCCATGCCGGAAACAGAAAGAGCGCGATCATGCAGACGAAGAGACCAATCAGGAAGGGAGTCACCGCCCTGTTCCCCCTGGGCTAGTGTCCCGTTTGGGAACTCCCTGCCTGCTGTTTAGCCCTCGTTTTGCTTTGCTGACCTGCGGAATTGCAAGGGCGAGGCCAAACAGGAGAGAGGCGCAATTCCGCCCCGTTTCCAGTACGTTTCTGAAAAGTGGTTCTACCAGTTCGTAGCAACCTGCTATGATCGTCGCAAGTTGCTACGATTGCCGCGAAGGAGCCCTATGAAGGCGAGAGATCTGGATCTGAGAGAGCTTCTTTCGCTCGAGCCCGAGGGGGGCATCGTGCGCTTCGGCGGTCAGCGGGCAATCATCATGGACGCCGTGGCTCTGGGACTTCTCCGCAAGGAGCTCATCGAGAGCCTGGGAGTTCCAGCGGCGAGGGGCGTTCTCACGCGCTTCGGCTATGCCCACGGCTGGCGAACGGCGGAGAGTCTCCGGACCGCGTTCCCGTGGGACGACGAGAAGGAGTGGCGCCTTGGCGGGGCCCGCCTGCACATGCTGCAGGGCATCGTCCTCCTGGACCCGGACGATCTGGACGGCACCAGGGACCCCCTCAAGAAACTCTGGCGCGACTCCTACGAGGCGGAGCAGCACCTCCTGCACTTCGGGCAGGCGGAAGAGCCGGTCTGCTGGGCACTGGCCGGGTTTGCGAGCGGTTACGTGTCCTGCTGCGAGGGCCGGGAGTTCTACTGTGTCGAGGACCGCTGCCGCGGCCGGGGGGACCCGGAGTGCCGCCTCCTCGGGCAGAGCAAGGAGGAGTGGGGCGAGTCCATCGAGCCCTACCTGGCGTTCTATCGAAAGGAGTCCATGGACACTACTTTGACGGAGCTCACAGAGGCCTTGCGTCGCACGGAGGAGCAACTGAAGGCCCGCCGGGCGGAGATCGCACGCTTGACCGGGGCCCCGCAGGATCCGTCCGGACTCGTGGCCCGAAGCAGAGCGATGGCGCGCGTACTCGAGCTGGCGCACCGGATCGCGAAGGTCGAGTCTGCCGTGCTAGTCACGGGTGAGAGCGGGGTGGGCAAGGAGCGGATCGCGCGCCTGATCCATGAGGAGTCGTCACGGGCCGGCAGGCCCTTCGTCGCCGTGAACTGCGGCGCCATCTCGGAGACCCTGCTCGAGAGCGAGCTCTTCGGACACGCGAAGGGATCCTTCACCGGCGCGGTGAGAGCCAGGCGAGGCATGTACGAGGAGGCGGCCGGCGGGACCCTCTTCCTCGACGAGGTCGGCGATCTGCCGCTGACGACCCAGGTGAAGCTGCTGCGCGTCGTCGAGTCGGACGAGGTGACGTCCCTCGGCTCGGATCGCGTCCATCGCGCCGAGGCCCGCTACATCGCGGCGACGCACCGCGACCTCGAGGCGATGGTCGAGCGCGGGGAGTTCCGGCGCGACCTCTACCAGCGCCTCGCCGGCGTCGTCATCCGGCTGCCGCCCTTGCGCGCGCACCCCGAGGACATCCCGGAGATCGGGATGCACTTCGCCGCGCGCTACCTCCGCGGACCGGAGTGGGCCGACCGATCCCACGATCTGCGGCGCTGGCTGGAAGGACAGGTCGATCGCCCGCGCCCCTGGAGCGGCAACGTCCGCGAGCTGGAGAACGTCATCCGCAACCTGCTGCTCGGCATCGAGCCGTGGGCGGCTGGCCCGCCGGCGCCCGCCGCCACGGCCGCGCGAATCGACACCCCCGTCCTGCCCCCGGCGATCGCCGACGGGACCGCGCCGCTGGCCGTCGTCCGCGACTGGTACGTCTCGCGCGTCCTCGAGCGCGCGAGCGGCAACTTCGCCGCCGCCGCGCGAACCCTTCGCGTCGACCGCACGACCGCCCGGCGCCTCGTGCGCCGGCGTGCGCGCCGCGATCCCGACTGAAGAGGTGTCGAAGAATGCTCGCGGCGCGCTACGCGCGCCGCTCGCGGTTTGTTTTTTTTGGTTGGTGAGGCAGAGGGCTGCTCGCGGCGCGCTACGCGCGCCGCTCGCGGTTTGTTGGGTCACTGCCTGGCGC
>JACRCS010000235.1 GCA_016218905.1 Deltaproteobacteria bacterium | reverse complement strand
CCTCGTCGGGGGGCGTCTCGGCTTCGGGTCTCGCGTCGTTGTCGCAGGGGCCCGCGGTGATGAGGAAACGCATCGTGATACCTCCATCGATCTGAGGTCCGGACGCCGCCTTTTCGAGCGCGTGAGGCCGGACTCTACTCCTACGACGAACGGGGACCGGGTAGATCGACACGGAAACGGCCCGGGGCGATCGGAGTAGAGTTTGTGGGATGAAGTTCTCCGGCTACGGCCTGACGGACCTTGGCCTCCATCGCACGGACAACGAGGACGGATTCGTGATCCGAGACCTCACGACGGAGACCACCTTCGAGCCTGCGGTCGTCGTGGAACGACCGGTCGGCGCCCGCGGAGTCCTGTTCGCGGTCTGCGACGGGATGGGAGGGCAGAACGCGGGAGAGGTCGCCAGCTCGCTGGCCCTCGAGACCCTCGAGACGGAGATGCAGCAGATCTCCGACGGATGCCCCCGCCCCGAGCTCTTCAAGAGGGCGGTGGAAGCTGTGAACCGGCGGGTCTGGACCGAGGCGTCTCTCCACCCGAAGCTGTCGGGTATGGGGACTACGCTCACGGCTGCGCTCATCTGCGGGGAGAGGGTGCTCATCGCGCACGTCGGCGATTCGAGGGCCTACTTCGCACGCGACGGCCGTGTCGAGCAGGTCACCCGGGACCAGTCGATCGCCGGGCAGCTCGTTGCCTCCGGGGCCATGACGGAAGAGCAGGCGCGGGAGACTCCGTTCCGCCACGTGCTCCTGCAGGCCGTCGGGACGAAGGAGAGGGTGGAGATCGCTCTCGACGGGATCGACCTCATCCGAGGGGATACTCTCCTCCTCTGCAGCGACGGGTTGAGCGGAAAGGTCGGCATCCCGGACCTGCGCGTACACCTGGCGGGAGACGACCTGAAGGCCTGCGGAGACGCCCTCGTGGCGCTCGCCAACGAGCGGGGCGGCGAGGACAACATCACCGTCGTGATCGCCCGCATCTCCTGACCCGGGGAGGCGAGCTGCTGCATAGCCGGGACACCCCGTCTGGCGGGTCCCCCAGACCCCTCCCCTCGGCGCTTCGCGCCTGCGGGGGGAAGGATCCTGGACAGGAGGACACGATGAAGGAAAGAGAAGTGCTGGAGGTCGTGACGCCGACCGCGACGAGCGACGGCGCCGGGGTCCGGCTGAAGCGGAGCATCGCCACCCCGCGGCTCGACCACCTCGATCCGTTCTTCCTCTTCGACCACTTCGGCTCGGAGAACGCGGACGACTACATCGCGGGGTTTCCGATGCACCCGCACCGGGGGATCGAGACGATCACCTACATGCTCGACGGCAGCGTCGCGCACAAGGACAGCATGGGGAATTCCGGCGTCATCGGCGCCGGCGACGTGCAGTGGATGACGGCCGGCAGCGGCATCCTGCACGAGGAGATGCCGAAGGTCGGGCCGCGCCGGCTGGACGGCTTCCAGGTCTGGGTGAACCTCCCCGCGAAGCTGAAGATGACGAGGCCGCGCTACCAGGACGTCCCTGCGGAGAGGATCCCCGAGGTCGTCCGGCCCGACGGCGCGCGCATCCGGGTCGTCGCGGGCGACGTGGACGGGACGGCCGGAGCGGTGCGCGAGATCTTCGCCGGCCCGACCTACCTCGACGTCGCGCTGCCCGCGGGAACCCGCTTCGAGCAGCCGGTGCCGCGGGGACACACGGCGCTCCTCTACGTCTTCCAGGGAGAGGTGGCGGTGGGCGGGGCCGAGGCGGCCCGCGGAAAGGTCGTCCGGGCCACGAGGATGGTCGTCCTGACGGACGGGGACGTGGTCCGAGTCCACGCCGAATCGGCCTCCGCACGTTTCCTGCTGCTGTCGGCGCAACCGCTCGAAGAGCCCGCCGTACGCTGGGGTCCGTTCGTCATGAACACGCGCGAGGAGATCGAGCAGGCGCTGGTGGAGCTCCAGCAGGGGACGTTCGTCAAGCCGTGACCCGACCCGGCATCGCACGAAGAGGCGCGAACGCTCGTCGATACGCACATCGCGACGTTCGACTGCGAGACCCGGAGTCCGAAAGACATCCCCCGGCTACGAGCCCGCCAGCGCCTCCGTGACGAGAGAGAGCGCCTCGTCCTGGATCAGGCGCAGATGGTCGCGGCCGCGGAAGCTCTCGGCGTAGATCTTGTAGACGTCCTCGGTCCCGGACGGGCGGGCCGCGAACCAGCCGTCCGCCGTCGTCACCTTCAGCCCGCCGATCGGGGCGCCGTTGCCGGGCGCCCTCGTGAGGACGGCGGTGATCGGCGCGCCCGCGAGCTTCTTCGCCTTCACGTCCTGGGGGGAGAGCTTTCCGAGCCGCGACTTCTGCGCGGGCGTGGCCGGGGCGTCGACCCGCTCGTAGACCGGCTCGCCGTAGCGGGCCGTCAGCTCGCGGTAGACGACGCCGGGGTCCTTCCCGAGGACGGCGGTGCTCTCCGCGGCGAGGAGGCCGAGGATCAGCCCGTCCTTGTCCGTGGTCCAGACGCTCCCGTCGCGCCGGAGGAACGAGGCGCCCGCGCTCTCCTCGCCGCCGAACCCGAGGTCGCCCGAGAGGAGGCCGGGGACGAACCACTTGAAGCCGACCGGCACCTCGACGAGCTTCCGCCCGAGGCCCTCGGCCACGCGGTCGATGAGGCTCGAGCTGACGAGCGTCTTGCCGATCCCGGCGTCTTTCCGCCAGCCGGCGCGCGCGCCGAAGAGGTAGTGGATGGCGGCGGCGAGGTAGTGGTTCGGGTTCATCAGGCCCGCGGGGGTGACGATCCCGTGGCGGTCGGCGTCGGCGTCGTTGCCGACCGCGACCTGGTACCGGTCGCGGATCGCGATGAGCGAGGCCATCGCCGAGGGCGAGGAGCAGTCCATCCGGATGCGGCCGTCCCAGTCGAGCGTCATGAAGGAGAAGGCGGGGTCGACCCGCGGGTTGACGACCGTCAGGTCGAGGCGCCAGCGCTCCGCGATCCGCTGCCAGAAGTCGACGGAGGCGCCGCCGAGGGGGTCGACGCCGACGTGGACGCGGGCGGAGCGAATCGCCTCGACGTCGACGACGGACGCGAGGTCGTCGACGTAGGTCGTGAGGTAGTCGTGCGCGAGCGTCGTGGCGGCCTTCCGCGCGCGGGTGTACGGGATGCGCCGAACGCCGTGAAGCCCGGCCGCGAGAAGCGCGTTCGCGCGCTCCTCGATCCAGCGCGTCGCGTCGGTGTCGGCGGGGCCGCCGTGGGGCGGGTTGTACTTGAAGCCGCCGTCCTCGGGCGGGTTGTGCGAAGGCGAGATGACGATCCCGTCGGCGCGCGGGCCGTCGTGGTCGCGGTTCCAGCAGAGGATCGCGTGGGAGATCACGGGGGTCGGCGTGTACCGGTCTGCCGCGTCGACGCGCGTCTCGACGCCGTTGGCCGCGAGCACCTCGAGCGCCGTGCGGAACGCGGGCTCGGAGAGGGCGTGGGTGTCCTGGCCGAGGAAGAGCGGTCCCGCTGCCCCGTGCTCCTGCCGGTACTCGCAGATGGCCTGCGTCGTCGCGAGGATGTGCGCCTCGTTGAAGGAGGCGTGGAACGAGGAGCCCCGATGGCCCGACGTGCCGAAGGCGACCCGCTGGCTGGCGACGGACGGGTCCGGGCTCACGTCGTGATAGGCCGCAAGGAGCCGGTCGACATCGACGAGGATACTCGGATCGGCCGGGCGGCCGGCGCGCTCGCTCACGGACACTGGATGCCTCCGCTCGGGGTGGGTGCTTCGGGGGAGTTG
>JACRCS010000249.1 GCA_016218905.1 Deltaproteobacteria bacterium | reverse complement strand
TCCACAGCCCGCCCGACGAGATGCCCCAGGGGCTCGGCTGGGTTTCGTAGAAGTCGATCGCGTTCGCCCGCAGCAGATCACGCACTTCATCGGCCTCGTCGGCCGGTACGTTGCGCAGGTTGAGGAAGGGGCGGGGATCGCTGAAGACGTCCAGCAGACACTGGCCCTCGGGCACGAAGACCTCGGCGATGATCTGCTGGGGCTCGGGATTCCGCAGCTCCGCGATCACGGGCCGAAACTCTCCCGGCGAGGCGGCCCTCAGCCCGGGCCTCGGCTCCTCCACGGCCTCCAGATAGCTGATCGCGTCCTTGAAGATCACGTGGGAGCCTTCCTCCTCCCGGCACGCGACGGCCGGGTCGTCCGGGCTCAACAGGATGCAGGGCCCGGGCCCGTTCAGGACGTCCGAGACGCGGCGGTCCCCCTTGGCGAGCTCGATGCAGCCGATGACCCGCCTCCCGGAGGCGTTGATCCGAACCTTCACGACACGTCGCTGCTCAGTCGTCATGTTCTCACCTCGGCGCTGAAAGGCTTCGCCCGGCGGTTTCAACGCATCTTCTCCGTTCCGCCCCGCCCCTCGCCCATGAACCGGATCACGGACCGGTTCGCCTGCTCGAGACGCGTGGCCATCGTCTCGAAGAGGTGCTTGGCGACGTCGGGGTACTTCTCGATGATCTCGGGCAGCTTGTCTCCGGGGAAGCGGCGAACCGTGGACCTTCCCTTGGAGAGGATCGAGGCCGAGCGGGGCTCCCCGGTGATGGCCGCCATCTCCCCGAAGTACTCCCCCGGCTCCACGATCTGGGCGATCTCGGAGCCGTCCTTCACGACGCCGAGGCTGCCCTTCATGAGCCGGAAGAAGTCCTTGTCGCGGTTGCCTTCCCGGATGATGAAGTCCCCGTCTTCGTAGTGCTCGATCTCGGGGTTGACCAGGTAGGCGGGCAGGGCCTCCTTGGTAATCGTGGTCCGCTTGAGCACCTCTTCGACGGAGAGGAGCCCCTGGCGCGCTTTCTCCAAGGCCGCCTCCCGCAGGGTGGTCATGCCCTCGTGGACGGCCACCTTCCGGAGCTGGTCCTCCGGGACGGCGGCGTTGATGGCCTTCGCGACCTCATCGTTCACGGCCATGAGCTCGTACAGCCCCACCCGCCCGCGGTACCCGCCTCCGTTGCACTCCTGGCAACCGACCGGCCCGTGGAGCTTCAGATCGGGGATCTCGCTCTTCAGGAACCCCATGCGCTCCAGCTCTTCCGGGTCGAAGTCCTCGATGTTCACCGGCTTCTTGCACGCAGGACAGAGCTTGCGCGCCAGCCGCTGCGACAGGACCATGGTGACCGCCGAGGCGATCATGTAGGGCGGGATGCCGATGTCCTTCAGACGGCCGATGGTGGAGGGGCAATCGTTCGTGTGAAGGGTGGAGAAGACCAGATGGCCGGTCATGGCGGCCTTGATGGCGATCTCCGCGGTGACCAGGTCCCGGATCTCGCCCACCATGATCACGTCGGGGTCCTGGCGCAGGAAGGCCTTCAGGGCCGCGGCGAAGGTCATCCCGACCTCGTCGCGGACGTTGACCTGGTTCATCCCCTTGAAGTTGAACTCCACCGGGTCTTCGGCGGTCAGGATCTTCGTATCTTCCGTATTGAGCCGGTTCAGGATGGAGTACAGGGTGGTGGTCTTCCCGCTTCCGGTCGGCCCGGTGACGAGCAGGAGCCCGTAGGGACGGGCGATGCACGTTCGCAGCACCTCGAACGTCTTCGCCTCGAAGCCCATCTTCGTGAGATCTACGTTCAGCGCGCTCTGGTCCAGGATCCGCATGACCACGGACTCGCCGAAGAGCGTGGGGAGGACCGAGACGCGGAAGTCGATCGTCTTCTTGCGCCCCAGCCGCATCTTGATCCGCCCGTCCTGCGGGACGCGCCGCTCGGCGATGTTCATTCCGGACAGGATCTTCAGCCGCGAGACGAGCGCGTTCTTGATGCTGAGCGGCAGGTTCATGGTCTTGAAGAGCGAACCGTCGATGCGGTAGCGCACCTGGAGCGTCTTCTCGTAGGGCTCGATGTGGATGTCGCTCACGCCGTCCTTGACGGCCTTCGAGAGGATGCCGTTGACGAGCTTCACGATCGGCGCGTCGCCGGCCGTGTACTGGTCGACGCCGTCGGCCCCGTCCGAGTCGGCCTCCACCTCCATGTCGCCCGCGGCCTCGGAGACGAGGGACCCGAAGTCCTCGACGCCGACCACGGGCTCCTCGTGCTCCTCCTCCTTCCGCTTGCCGAAGAAGCTGTCGTACTCCTTTTCGTCGATCTTGTAGTGCCTGCGGAAGGCTTCGACGATGTCCTTTTCGGTCGAGACCCGGGTGATGAGGCCGCACTTGAGCTCGCGCTGGAGGTCCTCGACGGCGGCCGTGTCGGTCGGCTCCGCCATGGTGACGGCCAGGTCCTTTCCCCTGAACTTGAGGGGAAAGGCCATGTACTTCTTGGCGAGCTCGTAGGGGAGGACTTTGAGGGCGTCCGGATCCGGCGTCATGTCGCCGATGGACACCGGAGTGAAGTTCAGCAACCGGCTCAGGACCTTGAGGACCGTGTCCTCTTCGATGTAGCCGAGCCGAAGGAGGATGCTGCCGAGACGGCCGTTGGTCTTCTTCTGCTGCTGGAGCGCCTCCTCGAGCTGGTTGCGGGTGATGTACCCCTCCCTCGAGAGGAGCTGGCCGATCCGGGTCTTGCCTGCGCCGGACTGGTCCATGATCGTGGCCTTGAGAGAGGACGTTCCGGAACGTCCTCCCGGTGGGCCTGATGCCGGAGGCGGCCTTTGCGGGGTGGGGGCTGTCGCCATCAGTCCAGTCGGGCGCTCGCGTGGGGAAACGACAAACGGTTGGGAGGGGTTTTCGGCGGGCCGCCGGCAGTTCTTTAGGGGCGGCGGGACGAAGGCGGGTGCTCGTGACGGCGTGACTCGGGCCTGGACAAGTCTGCGCGCCGGAGAGGACGAAACTGGGCACAGGGATGAGCGGCTCTCGACGAAGGCCTCATCGTCGGCCAGGAGGCGTAGGGATCGCTCGGAATCTCATCGCCACCCGGGAAAGCACGCGGGAGAGCTCGTCGAGGTCGAGGGGCTTGGCCATATAGTCGTCCATGCCCGCGCGGAGGAAGCGCTCCCGGTCTCCGATGAGGGCGTGGGCCGTGAGGGCGATCAGGGGGAGGTCCCGGGGCACCCCTTCGACGCTTCCCTCCCGGACGAGCCGGGCGACCTCGAGGCCGTCGACCTCGGGCATCTGCACGTCGAGGAGGGCGAGGTGGAAGGGCTCGGCGGGACCGCTCTCTCCCCCGCAACCGAAAGCCTCGGCGAGGCACCGGAGGGCCTCCCGGCCGTCGCAGGCGACGCAGACGGCGTGACCCGCCCGTTCCAGCAGCGCCTTCAGCAGGACTTGACTGACGGGATTGTCCTCGGCGACGAGAATCCTCATGCCCGAGCCCTTCGGGGTCGCGGCCGGAGCCGTCGCGCCCTCCCGCGCCGGAGCGCTCGGCCTCTGCTCCTCGGCTCGGTCGAACTCGGCGGTGAAGGAGAAGGTGCTCCCGCGCCCCTGCTCGCTCTGCGCCCAGATCTGTCCGCCCATGAGCTCCACGAGATGCTTGGAGATCGCGAGCCCCAGGCCCGTGCCTCCGTAAGCCGCGTGAGAGGAACGCTTCGCCTGGACGAAGCTTTCGAAGATCGAGCCGATCTGGTCGGCGGGGATGCCGACGCCGGTGTCGCGGACGGTGAACAAGAGACGCGCAGGCGGCCTTTGTGTCTCGTCAAGCCTGGACCGCGGCCCCCGGACTTCGGACTCCGGACTTCCCCGCGACGCGAGGTTTACCTCGACCTCCACCTCCCCCTTCGCCGTGAACTTCACCGCGTTCCCGATCAGGTTCGTGAGCACCTGGCGAAGCCTTCCTTCGTCCCCCACCAGACCCGAGGGAACGTCCGCGTCCACCCTGTGGGACAGGATGAGCCCTTTCTGCTGCGCCGTGATCCCCAGCGTGCTCGCGACCGACTCGAGGGCGCGGTGCAGGTCGAAGGAAGACCTCTCCAGCTCCACGCGGCCCGCTTCGACCTTGGCCAGGTCGAGCACGTCGTTGATGATGGCCAGCAGCGATTTTGCGGACTTCTGAGCGAGCCGGAGGTACTCCGCCGCCCGCGCAGGGAGGTCCTCCATCAGGGCGAGCTGCGTCATCCCCATGATGCCGTTGAGCGGCGTGCGGATCTCATGGCTCATCTGGGCCAGGAAACTGCTCTTCAGGCGGCTCGCAGCCTCGGCGCTCTCCCGCGCGACGTCTGCCCGGTGGCGCTCTTCCATCTCACGGGAGAGCGCGGCAGTCCTCGCTTGGACCTCCCTCTCCAAGTCCTTGTTGAGGATCCGTAGCTCCTGCTGCGCTTGGATCAGCTCTTCGTTCTTGTGAATAGCCGCTTCATAGGACGAAAGGAGGAAATTCAGGATCTGGGCGCGGTCGGACTTGATAAGGTAGCTCTCCCCCGTAATGTTCACCTCGACAGCGGGCAGATCTTCGGCCGTATTTAGTCGCCGTTTGTTCCTCAAGGCGCATTCGACCTGGGAGAGCAGATATCTCGGGTTGCACGGCTTCGTAATGAAGTTGTCGGCGCCGCACTCCAGCCCCTTGACCACGTCCCGCGGATGGGAGAGAGAAGTCAGGAGGATCACAGGCAGATCCGTCAGCCCCTCGTCCCGCTTGATCTTCAGGCAGAGTTCGTACCCGTCCATCTCGGGCATGAGGATGTCGGCAACGACGGCGGTCGGCCTGTGCGCCCTGAGCAGGGAGAGGGCCTGCGCCCCGTCGCGGGCCGTGGACACGCGAAAGCCGTACTGTTCCAGCGAGTAGCGCAGCTCCTCCGCCTGAGTCGCGCTGTCCTCCACCACCAGGATTTCCATCGCACCGCCTTCTTCCATCTCCGGAGTTCCTCAGGTAGACGCCTCTGGACCAGCCTCCCGGCGACGCACCAGCCGCTTCAGGAGCTCCGCGATCCGATCGGGCGGCAGCACGTAGGCAGCCGCGTGGAGGCGAGCCGCCTCGCCCGGCATCCCGAAGATCAGAGAGCTCGCCTCGTCCTGGGCGATGGTCACCGCCCCTCGCTGCCTCATCAGGCGGAGTTCTTCCGCGCCGTCGGTCCCCATCCCGGTGAGGAGCACGCCCACTGCCCTAGCGCCGTACGCTTCCAGGACGGAGCGGAAGAGGTGGGAGACCGAGGGGCAGGTCGTATCCCCGAGCTGGCCTCTTCTCAAGGCCATCCGCCCGTTCCTCGCCACCCCCAGATGGTAGCCGTACGGGGCGACGTAAGCGAAGCCCGGACGAGGAGCCTCCCCGTCTCGCGCGACCTCGAGGGCGACGCCGGAGCTCGTGGCCAGCCACTCGGCGAACCCTTTGACGAACCCCTCGGCCATGTGCTGGACGATGAGGACCGGGGCCCCGAAGTCGGCGGGCAGCGAGGCGAGAATCTGCCGGACGGCGGGGGGGCCGCCGGCCGAAGCGCCGATCGCGACGAGCTGGACCTCCTGCGGCTCCCGAACTCCGGCCGCCTCGAGCGGGGCGTCGATTCGAGGCTCCGGCGCGGGCCACCTCCGCACGAGCCGCAGCCCGGACATGGCCTTGGCGTAGCGGACGAGCTCCCTCGCCGAGCGCTCGTGGTCAGGGTGCCCCGCGCCCCGGGGCAGCGCCACCGCGGCGACCGCCCCCGCCTCCAGCGCGCGAAAACTGCTCGCGACCGCCTCGGGATCGATGCTCGCCGAGACGGCCACGATGGGGACGGGATTGGTCTGCATGATGGCCCGGGTCGCCTCGTAGCCATCCATCTTCGGCATGTCGAGGTCCATCGTGACCACGTCGGGTCTCTCCCGCCGGATCGCCGCGATCGCCTCCCGGCCGTCCCCGGCCGTTCCGACGACCCGGAGCTCGGCATCGGACTCGAGGACCTGCGCCAGGACCTCCCTCCCCACCGGCGAGTCTTCGACGACCAGGACTCGGACCACGACCGCCTCCGACGCGAGCCTTCGGATCACCTCCAGCAGGTTGCTCTGGTCGAAGCTGCTCTTCACGATGTACGCGTTGGCGCCGACGTCGATTCCGCGCTCGCGGTCCGCCGCCGAAGCGAGCGCGGTCACCAGCACCACCGGCAGTTCCTCCAGCGCCTTGTCCGCGCGGATCCTCGCGGTCAGGTCGAACCCGTTCATCCTGGGCATGTCCACGTCCGAGACGACGATGTCGAACTCGCCGCTCTTCACCTTGGTGAGCGCATCGACCCCGTCGACCGCGGTCTCCACCCTGTAGCCGGCCGTCTCCAGGATGTTCTTGAGCAGGGCCCTCGTCGTGATGGAGTCCTCGGCCACGAGAATCGAGCGTTTCGGGCCCTCGGCCCCCGGCGCGGGCGCCGCGGCCCCGGGGCGGAAGGCGGGGGAGGAGACCTTCACCGCGGATTTCAGGAGGTCGGGGACGTTCAGGATGGGCACCACCCGACCCGATCCGAGCACCGTCACGCCCGCCACGTTGCGCACCCGAGAAAGCTGCGAGCCCAGTCGTTTAAGGAGCACTTCCTGTTCCCCCAGGACCCCGTCCACGAGGAAGGCGATGCGGGTGCCGCCGGTGCCGAGCAGGACGGCCTTCAGCAGTTCGGGCGAGCCGGGCTGCGGCGCATCCGAGGGAATCGACAGCAGGTCCCCGAGCCGGACGAGGGATACCGCCCGCCGGTTCAGTTCGATAGCCTCCCGGTTCTCCACCGTCTGGATCTCCTCCCGCCTCAGCCGCAGCACCCGCTCCGCGTGCATGGTCGGGAGGACGAGGACGTGTTCGCCCACCCGGACGAGAATACCTCGAAGAGTGGCGACCGTCAGAGGGAGAAGGAGGCGGAAACGGGTCCCCTGGCCCGCCTCGCTCTCGAGGGAGACCGTGCCGCCGAGGCTCTCCACCTTCTCCCGGACGATGGCGAGCCCGAGCCCCCTGCCGGAGAGGTCGGTCACGATAGGGCTCGTGGAGATTCCCGAGTGGAACGCGTACGGTAAGAGCTCCTGCTCGGCCAGGGCCTCAGTGCTTCCCCGGGGGAGGATGCCGAGCCTGGCGATCGCGGCCCTGAGCTCCGGCAGGGGGACTCCCCGCCCATCGTCGGTCACGACCAGCTCGATTTTGTCGTCCGTGGGTGAAACGGTGATCGAGATCTCTCCCCGGGCCGGCTTATTCTTGGCCCGCCTCTCCTCCGGCCTCTCGACGCCGTGATCGACGGCGTTCCTCAGGAGGTGCACGAGGGGGTCCTTCAGCTCGTCCAGGATGCGCCGGTCGATCTCGATCTCGCCCCCCTGGACCACGAGCCCCACGTCCTTGCCGCTCTCCCTCGTGAGATCCCGGACGATCTTGGGAACGAGCTCCAGGAGATGGGAGAAGGGGAACATGAGGACGGTCTTCACCTCGCCCAGGAGGCCGTCCACCATGCCGCCGAGCGCGCGGCTGTCGCGGTCCAGGGCCTTGGCCTCGGCGGCGTACCTCGTCTCGAGCGCCTTCACGAAGCCGCGGTTCCATTCGAGGAACTCGAGGATGCTCCCGAGCGGCCGCGGGCGCATCCCGCCGGCCGGAGGGCCGGGGTTGCGTCGGGCCTCGGCCCGCAGGTCCCGGAGGACGGGCAGGATCTTCCCCCAGCCCACGTTCCACGCCGCAAACTCGCCGTTCGCCGCCCTGAGGTCGAGCGCACGCTGCCTCGCCGAGACCTTCAGGGAGAGCATCTCCTCGGTCTGCCGGAGGACCGAGGTGAGCCTCGCGGCGTCCACCCGGACGGTCTCCGAGGAAGGGAGGCCTGGCCCCGCGGGCTCGCTGGGGGGCAGAGGAACGGGAGCCCGTTCCGGCTCGGGTTCGCCCCTGCTCGCCCGATCGAAACACGTCGTCAGCTCCGTCAGCCGGGCTCTCTCGTCAGGCGGGCGCTCGGCCTCGAGCTCGGGTACGATCCGAGTGAGGAGATCGACGGCCTCCTGGAAGAGGTCGACGACTCCGAGGGAGGGCTTCACCGCGCCGGCCTTCAGTGCGCCGAGGACGCTCTCCATGGCCTGGCAGAGCGACTCGATCTGCCCCAGGTTCACCGCGCGCGCCGCCCCCTTCAGGCTGTGTGCCTCCCGGAATACCTTCTCCAGGAGCTTCGCCCGGGACTCCCGAGCCGGCTCCCCCTCCAGGTCGACGAGGCCGGACGAGATCGCCTGGAGGTGCTCTGCGGCCTCGACCTTGAAAGTGGCCAGGAGCCGTTTGCGCAGTTCGTCTTCCCTTCCCGGCATAAGCGCTCGTCCCTCTTCAGCCGGCCGCCCGCTCCGACCCTACGCCTTGTACGTGGTCACCAGCTGCTTGAGCTTCTGGTGTTGATCGGCAAAAAATTCTTTTACGTCGCTGCGGCTGTTTAACTCCACAATGCGTCTTAAAAGGGCATCATTCGTAGGCATTCCTTCAGCCCTGGGAAGAATCTGCAATGAATACTGAT
>JACRCS010000248.1 GCA_016218905.1 Deltaproteobacteria bacterium | reverse complement strand
GGCTACGAGATCCTCAAGCGCTTCGCCGACATCATGGCGCAGCGCCTCGACGCGACGCGCATGCAGCTTCTCGACGTCTTCGGCGACACGCCGAGAGGGAGGGTGCGCCGCAAATGAGCGCCGTCGCGTCCGTTCCCGACCCGATGTTCCCGAGGTCGTACCGGGTGCACCGGGTGACGAAGGAGACCAGCGACACCTTCACACTCGAGCTCCTGCCCGAGGTCGGGCATGCGGGGTTCCCGTTCGCCGCCGGGCAGTTCAACATGCTCTACGTCTGCGGCATCGGCGAGGTGCCGATCTCCATCAGCGGCGACCCGGGGGTACCGCAGGCGCTCGTCCACACGACCCGCGCGGTCGGCGCGGTGACGAAGGGGATGGAGGAGCTGAGGAAGGGCGACTCCATCGGCATTCGCGGGCCCTTCGGGACGAACTGGCCCGTGGCTGCGGCCGAGGGGAACGACGTCGTCTTCGTGGCGGGGGGAATCGGCCTCGCGCCTCTCCGCCCGGCGCTCTACCAGGTGCTCGCGAACCGGGAACGCTACGGCCGCGTCGTCCTCCTCTACGGCGCGCGGACGCCGGAGGACATCCTCTACAGGAAGCAGCTGAAGGAGTGGCGCGCCGACCTCGGCCTCGAGGTCCACGTCTCGGTCGACCGCGCCACGCACGACTGGCGCGGAAACGTCGGCGTCGTCACGACGCTCATCCCGCGCGTCCCGTTCGACCCCTACCACACCGTGGCGATGGTCTGCGGGCCGGAGGTGATGATCCGCTACACGGTCATGGAGCTGGAGAGGCGCGGCGTGGCCCAGGAGAGCATCCACGTCTCCCTCGAGCGGAACATGAAGTGCGGCATCGGCTTCTGCGGGCACTGCCAGCATGGCCCGAACTTCGTTTGCAAGGACGGCCCCGTCTTCCCGTTCTCGAAGGTGCGGGACCTGATGATCCAGCGCGAGGTGTGACGTGACGAAGGGTCCGAAACCGCGCCTCGCCGTCTTCAAGCTCGCCTCGTGCGATGGCTGCCAGCTCTCTCTCCTCGACTGCGAGGACGAGCTCCTTGCCGTGGCGGGAGCGGTCGACATCGTCAACTTCCTCGAGGCCTCGCGGGCCGTCGGGAAAGGCCCCTACGACGTCGTCCTCGTCGAGGGCTCCATCACGACGCCCCACGACGCCGAGCGGATCCACCAGATCCGCCGCTCGGCGCGTGTCCTCGTCACGATCGGCGCCTGCGCGACGGCCGGAGGGATCCAGGCCCTGCGCAACTCCCACGACGTCGCCGAGTTCACGCGGGCCGTCTACGCCTCGCCCCAGTTCATCGAGACCCTGAACAAGTCGACGCCGGTCGTCGACCACGTCTTCGTCGACCTCGAGCTTCGCGGCTGCCCGGTCAGCAAGACGCAGCTGGTGGAGGTTCTGAGCGCCCTCCTGAACCACAGGAAGCCCGTCGTCCCGACCTACCGCGTCTGCGTCGAGTGCAAGCGACGGGGGACGCCCTGCGTCATGGTCGCCCGGGGCACGCCCTGCCTCGGCCCCGTCACGCTGACGGGGTGTGGCGCGCTCTGCCCCTCGTACGCCCGGGGCTGCTACGGCTGCATCGGGCCGATGGTGACCCCGAACACGCCGGCCCTCGCGGCAGGGTGGACGGACCTCGGCATTGACGACGGCGGCCTCGTCCGGGCGTTCCGGTCGTTCAACGCGGGGGCCGAGCCCTTCCGCCGGGAGAGCGAGATCCATGAGCAGAAGTAGCGTGAAAGCCCCTGCGAAGAAGACCGCGGCCAGGGCCGTGCCGGCTCCGGTCCCGAAGGGAGGCTCGCGGACGGTTTCCGTCGGCGCCCTCGCCCGCGTCGAAGGGGAGGGCGGGCTCTACGTGAAGGTGAAGGGCGCCAAGGTCGTCGAGTCCCGCTTCGACATCTACGAGCCGCCCCGCTTCTTCGAGGCATTCCTGCGCGGCCGTAAGTTCACCGAGGCGCCCGACATCACGGCCCGCATCTGCGGCATCTGCCCCGTCGCCTACCAGATGAGCTCCGTTCATGCCATGGAAGCGGCCTGCGGCGTGACGGTAGGAGGCGGGCTGCGCGAGCTGAGGCGGCTCCTCTACTGCGGCGAATGGATCGAGAGCCACGTCCTCCACGTCGCGATGCTCCACGCCCCCGACTTCCTCGGGTACGAGAGCGCGATCCACATGGCCAAGGACCACCCCGACCTCGTCACGAAGAGCCTCGCGCTGAAGAAGGCGGGGAACGAGGTCGTGGCGCTCGTCGGCGGCCGCGAGATCCACCCGATCAACGTGAAGGTCGGAGGCTTCTACAAGCTCCCCGCCCCGGCCGACCTCGCGGCCCTCGGGGAGAGGCTCCGCTCGGTACGCCCGATCGCCGTCGAGCTCCTCTCCGTAGCGGGCTCTCTCACATTTCCCGACTTCACGCCCGACTACGAGTTCGTCGCGCTCCGCCACCCCGATGAGTACCCGCTCTGCGAGGGGCGCCTCGTCTCGAGCCGCGGCCTCGACATCGCCGTCTCCGACTACGAGAGCCACTTCGTCGAGGAGCACGTCGAGCACTCGAACGCGCTCCACTCCCGAAAGAAGGCCGGCGGCCTCTACCTCGTCGGGCCGCTGGCCCGCTACGCCCTCAACTTCGACCGCTTCCCGAAACACATCCGGGACGCCGCCGCCGGCGCCGGCCTCGGCCCCGTCGAACGGAACCCCTTCAAGAGCATCGTCGTCCGCTCGGTCGAGACCCTCTGGGCGATCGACGAGGCGCTCCGGATCATCGACGCGTGGGACCCGCCTGCGGCCCCGTGCGTCGACGTCCCGACCCGGGCCGCCACGGGTGCCGGCATCTCCGAGGCGCCGCGCGGGATCCTCTACCACCGCTACCGGATCGGCGCGGACGGCCTCATTCAGGAGGCGAAGATCGTCCCGCCGACCTCCCAGAACCAGAAGCAGGTCGAGGACGACCTTCGCGCCTTCGTCGAGGCTCGCTTCGACATGCCCCTCGACAAGCTCACTTGGCAGTGCGAGCAGGCCGTGAGGAACTACGACCCGTGCATCTCCTGCGCGACGCACGCCGTGAGGGTCCGGATCGAGAGAGACTAGCTGCGCGTGGCGCGCATCGTCATCGGCGTCG
>JACRCS010000219.1 GCA_016218905.1 Deltaproteobacteria bacterium | reverse complement strand
GTTGAGCAGCGAAGTACCGTCGTCCACGCGACCCAGCCGGGTGGTGACCCCGCCGTCGAAGAGGAGCGCTTCGCCAAGGGTCGTCTTGCCGGAACCGCCGTGGCCCACGAGGGCAACGTTTCGGATCTTCTCAACCTCGTACCTCTTCATGCCCGCTCCTTTCCGATGGCCCAGGGCGGTCGCCCCGCGCCCAGAGGGTTATCCTTCGCGCCGCGGTTCCGTACCGCTGCGTTCCGACACGTTCCGTTCGTAGAGGATCCTCAGGCCCTCCAGCGTGAGGAACTTCTCGACCCGCTCGATGCGTGCCGACTCGGGTTGGATGAGCTCCGCGAGCCCCCCCGTGGCGATCACGGTGGGTCTTCCGCCCACCTCGGCGACGAGCCGTTCGATGAGCCCGTCCACCAGCGCCGCGTAGCCGAAGAGGATCCCCGACTGCATCGAGTGGACCGTGTTCCGCCCGAGGACGCGGGGCGGCCTCGCGAGGGCGACCTTGGGCAGCTTGCTCGCCCGCTCGAAGAGCGCGTCCATGCTGATCCCGAGCCCCGGCGCGATCATTCCGCCCTGATAGAAGCCCTCGGCGCTCACGTAATCGAACGTGGTCGCGGTGCCGAAGTCCACGATCACCAGGGCCGTCCGGTAGCGCGCGTAGCCGCCCACCGCGTTCACGATGCGGTCGGCCCCGACCTCCCGGGGATCCTCGTACTGGATCGCCATGCCCGTCCGGATCCCCGGCCCCACCACGACGGGGTCGCGGTGGAAGTACTCCAGGCAGACCTCCACGAAGACCGGCGTGAGGGCCGGCACCACCGACGAGATGGCGACGCCGTGGATCTCCGCCAGCGGGATGCCGGCGATCTCGAAGAGATTGCGGAGGAGCACCCCGATCTCGTCGGCAGTGCGGTGCGCCTCCGAGGCGATCCTCCAGTGGCCCAGGAGCTCCTCGCCCCGATCGACGCCGAGGACCGTATGGGTGTTCCCCACGTCGATGACGAGGAGGTCGGACTCGGCTCTGGCCATCTCAGCTCCTCACTGCCGCAAGCTCCACGTCGCCCGCGAAGACCGGGAAGACCCCCTGCGCGGAGCGGAGGAGGAGGGCACCCGAGGGGTCGAGCCCCTGCGCGATCCCTTCCAGGGCGCCGCTCACCGCCTGCACCCGGACCGGCCTGCCCGCCATGCGGAACCACGCGTTCCACTCCTCCCGGAGGGGGCCGAAGCCTTCCCGGACGAACCGCTCGTAGCCGCTCTCGAACTCCTCCAGGAACGCGCAGAGGACCCCCAACCGCTCGGGGGCCGGGGCCGCGAATTCGGCGACTGTGGCCACCCGGTCCCGGAGCTCCGCGGGAAACTCCTCCAGTCCGCCCTCCACGTTGACTCCGACGCCCACGACGACGTGGTCCACGGCCTGTCCCTCGGCGCGAAGCTCGAGCAGGATGCCGGCCGCCTTCCGGCCGCCGACGAGGACGTCGTTGGGCCACTTGATCTCGAGGTGGGCGCGGTCGATCCAGCGGGAGAGGGCTCGGACGAGGGCGACGGAGGCGGCGTAGGTGAGGAGCGGTGCGTCGGCGGTGGGAATCGAGGGGCGAAGGACGAGGCTGAAGAGGAGGCTCTTGCCCGGGAGGCCGACCCAGGAACGGCCGAGGCGTCCCCTCCCCGCCTGCTGACGCTCGGCCACGACCAGGGCTCCCTCGGGAGCGCCGCCGAGGGCCCAGCGTTCGGCCTCGCGGCTCGTGGAGTCGACCTCTTCCAGGTATCGGTACGCATGGCCCAGGACGCGCGTCCCGAGGCGGGCGGCGAGCTCACCGGGCCGAAGCCGCGCCCGGTCTCCCGCCAGGCGGTAGCCCTGGGCCGGCAGGCTCTCCACCGGATAGCCCTGCCCCCTCAAGACCCGGACGCCCTTCCAGACTGCAGCCCGGGTCACCCCCAGCGCTCGAGCGAGCTTCTCCCCGGAAACCGGAGCGTTGCCGGCCTGCAGCAGACGACGCAGGATCTCGTCGGCAAGCGGGTACTCCATTCGGAAAACCCTTTGTTTACGGGGACTTCCGGGCAGTTTACGAGGCCTGCTACAGTAACAGAGGTCCTCGCGAGGTGTCAATGACGAAGCCGGGCGCCCGGAAGGTGCCCGGAAGGTGTGGACAACGTGGACGAAGTGGACTTGGTGGACCAGGTGACGCATTTGGACCGTCCACATCGTCCACAACGTCCACTTCCGTCCAGTCCGCGTCCACTCCGTCGCCCGTTCTGCTGACTTTCAGCCCTCCACGAGCTGGTTCCGGATCGCGTAGCGCGTGAGGTCGGCGTTGCTCTTCATCCCCATCTTCTCGAGGATCCGGGCGCGGTACGTGCTCACGGTCTTGACGCTGAGGTGCATCTCGTCGGCCGCGCCCTTCAAGGACATGCCGGAGGCGATCCGGCGCAGCACCTCCGCCTCGCGTTGCGAGAGCCGCTCGTGGGGAGCCCTGTCCGTCCCCTTCTCGAACTCCACCGCGAGCGCCTCCGCCACGGGCGGGCTGATGTAACGGCCTCCTTCGAGGATCCTGCGGATCGCGACCGAGAGCTCTTCCGGGGCGCTCGCCTTCGTCAGATAGCCGAAAGCGCCGGCCTTGAGGGCGCGGAGCGCGTACTGCTTCTCCGAGTGGATGCTCAGCACCAGCACGGGGACCTTCGGGCGCTCCGAGCGCAGGCGCTGGAGGACCTCGATCCCGCTCGAACCCGGCATCGAGATGTCGAGGAGGACGAGGTCGTAGTCGTTACGAAGCGCCTTGTCCAGGGCGTCGTAGCCGTCGGTCGCCTCGTCGGCCACCGAGAGTTCCACCGTCTCCGAGATGATCTGCTTCAGTCCTCGCCGCACGACCGCGTGGTCGTCAGCGAGCAGGATTCGAATCGACATCAGTAGCCTCCTCCTCGTCAACCCCCCCGGCGATCGCGGGCATGGACGTCCGCGGAACGTTCAAGGTCACCGTGGTGCCTTCCCCCTCCGCCCCGTCGACCATGGCCACGCCCCCGAGCTGGGCTGCCCGCTCCCGGATTCCGAGCAGTCCGAGCGAGGTAGATGCCGCGACCTGGGCGCGCGTGATGCCGCGGCCGTTGTCTCGAACGGTCATCGTCACCCAGGGTCCCGCCTCCCGCAGGGTCACCTCCACCAGGTCGGCCTGGGCGTGGCGGGCCACATTGGTGAGCGCCTCCTGAAGGACCCGGAAGAGCGCGGTGCCCGCGGCGCTGTCGCAGGCGATCTCCTTCGGCTCGATGCTCAGCTCGCAGGCGATGCCGGTCCGCTCCTCGAACTCCCGGGCCTGCCACTCGAAGGCCGCGGCCGGCCCGAGGTCGTCCAGGAGCCCCGGTCTCAGCTCGCGGCAGATCCGCTGGACGGCGGCGATGGTGCCGTCGACGAGCGCCGACATGGAGCAGAGCTTCTCGACGGCCGAGCCGCCTCCGTCCTCGGCGCGCCGGAGGAGGAAGCCCAGGTCCAGCTTCAAGGCCGTGAGCGCCTGGCCCAGCTCGTCGTGGACCTCTCGCGAGATCCTCCTCCGTTCCTCTTCCCGGACCGCCTCCAGCCGCGCCGAGAGCCTCCGAAACTGCTCCCGGGACGTGCGCAGCACCCGCTCGGTCTCGCGCTGCCGGGCCGCCTTACGGCGGAAGGGTTGGATCACGAAGAAGAAGAGCGCGGGGCTCAGGAAGAGGATGTTGAGGGTGGGGTCGAGGACCACCTCGACCCAGGTGGTCGGCCGCCCCCTCGAGTAGAGGACGGCCATGATGCCGAACTCGACAACGAAGGTCGTGAGGACGAGCACCAAGAGGATGGAACCGAGCGAATCGCGCCAGGACTCCCCGCCGATCTCGTTCTCCTCTGTCAGCGCGAAACCTGCCGGTGAGGGCGCGCTCCCGGGAAGGTTGGATGGAGGAACCGGCTGGGCCACGCTACACCTGAGGGTCTCCAATCGAGGGCAGAAGCGAGCGAAAGTTGGTGCAAGTATGGAGGCTTTCTCGCGAACCGCAAGTTGATGCCCGGCCGCTCCTCCTTGCAGGAAAACCCGCGGCGCATCCGGCACTTGACACGAAGGCGGCGCGCCCCCTATCTTCCAGGTTTCCCTTGAGTCGACGCACTTCATGCTCCCGGAGCCTCCTTTGGAGCACCAAGCCGAGTACGGTTTTCGAGAGGGCGCCCGCCTCTTCGCGGCGCTCTCCGAGCGGCCGCGGGCCGAGCTGTCGCGGGTCTTCCCTGAGGCCGAGGCGTAATGGCGCTGAGGCTCGAGCCGACGGCGGCCCTCGATCCGAGCGGCCTGTCGACCTACGACGTTCTCGAGAGGCCGAGCAAGGTGGCTGTCTCGGCGTTTCGGTCGCCCTACCGCCCCGGCGGGAGCTTCTCGGACTTCCTCGCGAGCCTCCCCGCATTCCTCCAGGCCGAGGACCTGCGCGAACTCGCCCGGGCCGTGGCCGCGGCCCATCGCGCCGAAAGGGTCGTGGCACTCGGGCTCGGGGCGCACAACCTCAAGGTGGGCCTCCAGCCGCTCTACGCCGACCTCATGGAGCGAGGGCTCGTGACGAGCGTCGCGGTGAACGGCGCGGCGATCGTCCATGACTTCGAGCTCGCCTTCGCCGGTCACACGTCCGAAGACGTGGGTCCCCAGCTCGAGGGGGGCCGGTTCGGAATGGCCAGGCAGACGGCCGAGTGGTTGAACGACGTCGTCGGCCGGGGCCACCGCCGGGGGCTCGGTCTCGGACAGGCCGTAGGCGAGGCGATCTGGGAAGAGGGGCTCCCCCATCGGGAGAAGAGCCTCCTGGCCTCGGCCTATCGCCACCGTGTCGTCGCGACCGTCCACGTCGCCATCGGAACGGACATCATCCACATGCACCCCCAGGCCGACGGCGAGGCCCTCGGGGCGACGAGCCTGCTCGACTTCCGGCGGTTCTGCGCGGTCGTGGCCGAGCTCGAGGGCGGCGTGTACCTGAACGTCGGAAGCGCCGTCGTTCTCCCGGAGGTCTTCCTGAAGGCGCTCACGCTCGTTCGGAACCTCGGGCGCGATGTGCGCCACCTGACAACCGCCAATCTGGACTTCATCCGGCAGTACCGGCCGGCGGTGAACGTGGTCGGGCGGCCCACGGGCGGAGGCGGCCGGGGGTATCAGCTCACCGGACCCCACGAGCTGCTGGTTCCGCTGCTCTTCGCGTCGGTCCTGGAGGAGCTCGGTTGAACCGGGTCTGCCCCCGGGCGATCGCCCGCCGCGATGGCTGAGCTCTACCCGGTCTTCCTGAGCCTCGCCGGGAGGCCCTGCCTCGTCGTGGGCGGGGGCGCCGTGGCCGAGCGGAAGATCGGCGGACTGCTCCCCGCGGGTGCCAGGATCACCGTGGTGGCGCCCTCGATCACCGAGGGTCTGCGCGCGCTGGCCGAACAGGGTGAGATCGCCTGGTCGGCCAGGAAGTTCGAGCCGGGTGACCTGGAGGGCGTGGACCTCGCCTTCGTCGCGACGTCGGACCCGGAGGCGAACGCCCGGGCGGTGACGGAGGCGCGGGCGCGCCGGGTGTGGGTCAACGCGGCGCACTCGCCGGAGGCGTGCGACTTCCAGGTGCCGGCGGTACTCCGGCGCGGGCGAGCAGCGGTGGCGGTCTCGACCGCCGGGGCGTCGCCCGTGGTCGCGGCGTGGCTCCGGGACCGGATCGCCGGCGCGCTGCCGGAGGCCACGGCCGACCTGCTGGAGCTCTCGGAGGTCCTACGCGGGCGGAAGAGCGCGGGAGGAAAGGAGGCGGAGACGCTCCGCAGCCTTTTGGACTCGGGCCTTCTGGACGATCTATCCGCCGCGCGCGAGGACGAGGTCGCGCGAAAGGTCTCCTTCCTCTTCGGCGAGGTCCCTGAAGTCCAGCGGCTCCTGCGGCGTCGCTCCACGGAGGCCCCATGAACATCGTGATCCTCAAGGTCTCGGCCTTCGCCTACCTCGCGGCGACGGCCGTGCACCTCTACTACCTCCTCTTCCAGGAAGAGTTCGCACGGAACTGGGCCCGCAGGGCGACGTGGGCCGCGTTCGGGCTGCATACGGTCGGGCTCGGGGTACGCTTCGTCGAGGCAGGCTACACGCCGGTGGCGAGCTTGCACGAGGCGATGAGCTTCTTCGCCTGGTGCATCGTCGGCTTCTACCTCGCGCTCCAACTGCGCTACCGGCTGGCGAGCCTCGGGGCCTTCGTCTCGCCCCTGGCGCTCCTTTTCGTCCTCTCCGCCATGGCCGTCCCCGGACAGATCGAGCCGCTCCCTGCCGCGCTCCAGTCCTCCTGGCTGCCCGTCCACGTGATCCTCCTCTTCGTGGGAGACGGCGCCTTCGCGCTCGCCGCCGCTGCGGGGATCATGTATCTGCTCCAGGAGGGACAGCTGAAGAGGAAGCGCCTGGGCGCCTGGTTCCATCGGCTCCCCAACCTGGACGTCCTGGACGAGCTCAACTACCGCTGCCTGACCATCGGCTTCCCCCTGCTCACCCTCGGCATCATCACCGGCGCGATCTGGGCCCAGCAGGCGTGGGGGAGCTACTGGACCTGGGATCCCAAGGAGACCTGGTCGCTCATCACCTGGCTTCTGTACGCCGCCCTGCTCCACGGACGCCTGACGATCGGGTGGCGGGGGAGGCGCGCCGCCTGGTGGGCGCTGATCGGGTTCGCCTCGGTCCTCTTCACGTTTTTGGGCGTCAACTTCGTGCTCCCCAAGATCATCCCGAACCTGGAGAGCCTCCACATCTATGCCGGGTAAGGCGGGCCCAGTGGGACGGGCATAGGAACCATGGAGATCATCGTTGTAGGACTGAGTCACAAGACGGCCCCCGTCGCCATCCGAGAGAAGGTGGCGTTCGCGGCCGACTGCCTGCACGACGTGCTTCGGGCCGTGACGAGCCTGCCCTCGGTGAGCGAGGCCGTGATCGTCTCCACCTGCAACCGGGTGGAGATGTACGCGGCGGCCCGCAAGCCGGAGGACGGCCGCGAGTCCCTCATCCGCTTCATGGCAGAGCACCACGCGCTGCCGCTGGAAGAGCTGCGGCCGCACATCTACATCTACCAGGGCCCCGACGCCGTGCGGCACGTCTTCCGCGTGGCGTCGAGCCTCGACTCCATGGTCGTGGGAGAGCCGCAGATCCTCGGACAGGTGAAGACGGCCTACGAACACGCCACCGAGAACGCGGCCACGGGCGTCGTCCTCAACCGGTTCATGCACAAGGCCTTCAGCGCGGCCAAGCGGGTGCGCACGGAGACCCGGATCGCGCAGTCGGCGGTTTCCATCTCGTTCGCGGCCGTGGAGCTCGCGCGAAAGATTTTCGGCGAGCTCCAGGGCAAGAGCGTGCTCGTCGTCGGCGCTGGCGAGATGTGCGAGCTCGCGGCGACGCACCTCGTGGAGAACGGGGTCTCCGCCGTGCAGGTGACGAACCGCACGTTGGCCCGGGCCGAGGCCCTGGCCGAGAAGTTCCACGGCAAGGCGATCGCCTTCGACGAGTTCCCCCACCACCTGGCCGAGGTGGACATCGTCATCTCCTCCACCGGGTCGCCGAACTTCGTCGTCGGCGTGGAGCACGTCCGCGCCGCCATGAAGATCCGCAGGCAGAAGCCTCTCTTCCTGATCGACATCGCCGTGCCGCGCGACGTCGACCCGAGGGTCAACGACCTCCCCAACGTCTACCTCTACGACGTCGACGACCTCCAGGGGGTCGTCGAGGCCAACAAGAAGGAGCGGGCGAAGGAGGCCGAGCGGGCCGAGGCGATCGTGGGGGAAGAGGTGAACTCGTTCCTCAGCTGGCTCAAAACCCTCGAGGTCTCGCCCACGATCCGGAGCCTGCGGGAGAAGTTCGACGGGATTCGGCAGGCCGAGCTGGAGAAGACCCTCAAGACCTTCGGCGACGGGCTGACCGACAAACAGAGGAAGAGCCTGGAGGCGATGAGCCAGGCCATCGTCAACAAGATCCTCCACGAACCCTCCGTGTACCTCAAGAAGGTCGCCGAGGACCCGGAGCTCGAGCTCTCGGTGGACGCCGTGCGGCGGCTCTTCGGGCTGGAGGACGAACACCACGGGAAGGAAACCGCGCCATGAAGCGCCTCAAGATCGCTACGCGGAAGAGCCAGCTCGCGCTCTGGCAGGCCAACTGGGTCAAGGACCAGCTGGAGGCCCTCCACTCCGGGATCGAGGTCGAGCTCGTCAAGATCGTCACGAAAGGGGACAAGATCCTCGACGTGCCGCTCGCCCAGGTGGGAGGGAAGGGCCTCTTCGTCAAGGAGATCGAGGACGCGCTCCTCGACGGCCGGGCTGACCTCGCCGTCCACTCCATGAAGGACGTCCCGGTGGAGCTGCCCGAAGGCCTCCACCTGGCGGTCGTCTGCAAACGGGAGGACCCGCGGGACGCCTGGTTCTCGAGCTCGGCGACGCCCTTCCGGGACGTCCCCGCGGGCGCCCGCATCGGCACCTCGAGCCTGCGGCGCCAAGCCCAGCTGAAGGCGCTCCGGCCCGACCTCATCTTCGAGAGCCTGCGGGGCAACGTGGACACACGGCTGCGGAAGCTCGAGGAGGGCCAGTTCGATGCCGTCGTCCTCGCCGCCGCGGGCGTCAAGCGGCTCGGCTTCGCGGACCGGGTCACCGAGTACCTCGACTCCGGGGTTACCCTGCCCGCTATCGGCCAGGGCGCCGTGGGCATCGAGTGCCGGCGGGAAGACCCAGAGACGAACGCCCTTATCGCTCCGCTCCTCCACCCGGCTACGTGGACCGCGGTGCTGGCCGAGCGCGCCCTCCTGGGCACCCTCCAGGGCGGATGCCAGGTGCCCATCGCCGGGTTTGCCGAGATCGAAGGCGATGAGCTCCGGCTCCGCGGCCTCGTGGGAAACCTGGACGGAACCGTTCTCCTGCGCGGGGAGCGCCGGGGCCCGGCCTCCGAAGCTCCCGAGCTCGGAAAGGCCCTCGCCCAGGAGCTCCTCGACCGCGGCGCCCGCGAGATCCTCGAAGAGGTTTACAAGCTTTGCGCGGTGAGCCCGCAGGAAACGTAATGACGGCGTGCAGCGTGCAGCGTTCTGCGTTCTGCGTAACTGCGGGGTCCTTCGGGTCTCACGCTGCACGCAGAACGCCGCACGCAGAGCGGTCGTTGAGCCTTTTCGCAGAACGCAGAACGCCGCACGCAGAATGCTCTTTCAGCCTTTACGCTGCACGCAGAACGCTGCACGCAGAACGGCCCTCAGCATGAGGGCAGGTTTCGTCTATATCGTCGGCGCCGGCCCGGGCAGTCCGGCGCTGGCGACGATTCGGGCGAAGGAGGTCCTGGCGGAGGCCGACGTCGTGCTCTACGACAACCTCATCCACCCGGACCTCCTCGGGTGGGCGCCCGCTTCGGCGGAGAAGGTCTGGATGGGCAAGGTGGGCCACGCCCACCAGCTTCCGCAGGCCGAGATCACGGCCGCCCTCGTCGAGAGGGCGCGGGAAGGCAAGGTGGTGGTACGCCTGAAGGGCGGCGATCCCACCATCTTCGGCCGACTCGGCGAGGAGGCGACGGCGCTCGCGGAGGCGGGGATCCCCTTCGAGATCGTGCCGGGCGTCACGGCCGCCTCGGGCGCCGCCGCCTACGCGGGCATCCCCCTGACCCACCGGGACTTCGCCCCGTCGGTCACGTTCGTGACCGGGCACCGGCGGAAGGACGGGGAAGCCGGGCCCGAGATCGAGTGGGAAGCGCTCGGGCGAGCGTCGGGCACGCTCGTCCTCTACATGGGCATCAAGCACTTGAAGGAGGTCGCCGCGGAGCTCATCGCCGCCGGCCGAAGCCCCGAGACGCCCGTGGCGCTGGTGCGCCGGGCCACCTGGGCCGACCAACAGGTCGTCCAGGGTACCCTCGCCGACATCGCGGTGAAGGTCGAGGCGTCGAAGATCGGGCCGCCGGCCGTGGCCATCGTCGGCGAGGTGACGAGGCTTCGGGCGACGCTCGCGTGGCTCGAAAAGCGACCGCTCTGGGGCAGGAGGATCCTCGTGACCCGGGCCGCCGGCCAGGCGGGTGACCTCTCGCGCCTCCTGCGCGCCAGGGGGGCCGAGCCGAAGGAGCTCCCGCTCATCGAGCTGCGGCCGTACGGGCACCGGAGCGGAACCGACGCCACGCTGCGGAAGCTCTTCGCGTACGACTGGGTGATCTTCTCCTCGGCCAACGCCGTGGCGTTCACCTTCGGCCGGCTCGAGGAGCTGGGGCTCGACGCCCGGGCTTTCGGGGCGGCACGGGTCTGCGCCGTCGGGCCCAAGACCGCCGAGGCCCTCGCCGGAAGGGGCATCCGTCCGGACGTCGTGCCGGAGGAGTACGTGGCGGAAGGGTTGATCGAGGCCCTCACGCGGACGGCGCCTCTCCAGGGGTCGAGGGTGCTCATCCCGCGGGCGCGGGAAGCGAGAGAGGTGATCCCGGAAGAGCTCGAGCGCCTCGGCGCCAGGGTCGAGGTCCTCGCGGTCTACGAGAACCTCCGGCCGGAGTCCTACCCCGAGGATGTCCTGGAAGAGCTCCGGGTGGGCACGGTGGCGGCGGTGACGCTCGCCTCCTCCTCGGCGGCCCGGAACTACGCCGCGCTCTGCGGGGAGCGGGGGATCGACGCCGCGAGAACGCCCTGCGCCGTCATCGGCCCAGCCACGAAAAAGACAGCGGAAGCTTTGGGCCTTCCCGTCGCCGTGATGCCGGGTGAGTACACGATCGAGGGGCTCGTCGAGGCGCTGGAGGAGCACTTTAGGGGCAGTGATCAGGAGCAGCGGTGATCGGTGATCAGGAGAATCCCGAACTGTGATCAGGAGCAACGGTGATCCGTGATCGGGAGAATCCCGAACTCCTGATCACTGATTAGCCGTAACTCCTGATCACCGATCACTGATCACTGATTACTGATCACTGATTACTGACAACCGACAACTAACAACCGAGAACTGGATCTCATGTCCGAACCCTTTCTGCCCAAGTGGATTGCTTGGGAGACGACCCAGCGATGCAATCTACGGTGCGTCCACTGCCGTTGCTCCTCCGACATGGAAGCGGCCGCGGGCGACTTCACGACGGACGAGGCGAAGAGGCTCATCGACGGGGTCGCGGAGATCTCGACGCCGGTGATGGTGCTCTCGGGCGGGGAACCGCTGCTCCGGCCCGACATCTTCGAGATCGCCCGATACGGCACCTCCAAGGGCTTCCGGATGTGCATGGCCACCAACGGCGTCCTCGTCACCGACGAGGTGTGCGAGCAGATGAACGCGGCCGAGATTCGGATGGTCTCGCTCTCCCTCGACGGTCCGAACGCGGAGGTGCACGACAACTTCCGCCAGTGTCCGGGCGCCTTCGAGGGAGTCGTCCGGGCAGCCGGCCTCTTTCGTAAGCACGGCGTCAAGTTCCTGATCAACTCCTCCTTCACGAAGCGGAACCAGGGCCAGATCGCCGCGACGTTCCGCGTCGCCAAGGAGCTCGGCGCGACCGCCTGGTACATGTTCATGATCGTTCCCACCGGCCGCGGCGAGGAGATCATGAACGAGCTCATCTCCAAGGAGGACTACGAGGAGATCCTCGCCTGGCACTACCGCCAGGAACGGGAGGAGTCGGAGATCCTGATGCGGCCCACCTGCGCGCCGCACTACTATCGGATCGTGCCTCAGCTGGCGAAGAAGGAGGGCGTCAAGTTCCAGCGCCGGAGCCTCACCTTCTCGACGGGCGGCGGAAAGGGCTGCATCGCGGCCCAGTCGATCTGCCTCATCGACTGCTTCGGCGAGGTGAAACCCTGCTCCTACTTCCCGATGAGCGCCGGGAACGTCAAGAAGACGCCCTTTCGCCGGATCTGGTTCGAGAGCCCGCTCTTCGAGGAGCTTCGAGATTTCAAAAAGTACAAGGGCAAGTGCGGTTCGTGCGAGTTCGTCAACGTTTGCGGCGGCTGCCGCGCCCGCGCGTACGCCGTCACCGGGGACTACCTGGAGGAGGAGCCCTTCTGCAATTATGTGCCCGCCCGCTTCGAGCGGGCGGGAGCGGAGGAGATTCGATGAGTCGGAGTGACCGCTTTCTCAAGGCCTGCCGAGGCGAGCCGGTGGACACGACCCCGGTCTGGATCATGCGCCAGGCCGGCCGGTACATGGCCGAATACCGGGCCGTCCGGCAGAAGTACACGTTTCTGGAGGTGTGCCACCTGCCCGAGGTGGCGTGCGAGGTGACGCTCCAGCCCGTGGATCGGCTCGGAGTCGACGCCGCCATCCTCTTCTCCGACATCATGATCCCGCTGGAAGGCATGGGCTGTGACATCGACTTCGACCCGGGGCCGGTCTTCAGCCAGCCGGTCCGGACCGCGGCCGACGTCGAACGGCTCCGGGTCTGCCGGCCCGAGGAGGACGTGCCCTACGTCCTGGAGTCGGTCCGGCTGATCCGCCGGGAGCTCGCGGGCAAGGTGCCCCTCATCGGGTTCTCGGGCGCTCCCTTCACGTTGGCGTCCTACATGGTGGAGGGGAAGGGCTCGCGGGAGTTTGCGACGTTCAAGGGGCTGCTCTACTCGGCGCCGAAGGTCTACCAGTCGCTCATGGAGAAGGTCACCGCGACCGTGATCGCGTACCTGAACGCGCAGATCGCCGCCGGCGTCCAGGCCGTCCAGCTCTTCGACACCTGGGGCGGAATCCTCTCGCCCGGCGATTACGCGGAGTACGTGCTACCCTACTCGAAGCGGGTGATCGCGGAGCTCGACCGGAGCGTGCCCGTCATTCACTTCGTGAAGGGTGCCGGCTGCTTCCTCGAGACGGTCATGGAGGCGGGCGGCGACGTGCTCGGCGTCGACTGGCACCTGGAGCTCTCCGAAGCGATCCGGAGGGTGGGCGGCGCCTTCAGCCTCCAGGGGAACCTGGACCCCACGGTGCTCCTCGGCCCCCGCGACCTCGCGGCCCAGAAGACGCGCGCGGTCGTGGCACAGGGGAAAGCCGCCCGCGGCCACATCTTCAACCTCGGCCACGGCGTGCTACCCTCCACCCCCGTGGAGACGGCCATCGCGGTGGTCGAGGCGGCGCATGAGGAGGGGCAACGGTAAGGATCGGAGAATCCGGTGATCGGGAGAATCCGGTGATCAGGAGACCCGGAACTCCCGATCACTGATCACTGACAACCGACAACTGACAACCGACAACGGAGGCATCATGAGCAGCATCAGCGAGCGGAAGCGGGAGATCAAGCGGCGCAGGCATCGCAAGGCGAAGCGGGTGAAGGCGAAGATCGCCGAGGCTAAGGCCCAGGCCGCCAAGACGAAGAAGACAAAGCCCATCTGAGACCGGGAGCGGCGCGCAGCGAGCGCCGCCGCCTTCGGCGAGGGGAACGGGGTTGGGTCTCCTGCTCTACAGCATCGGGCACGGCAGCCGCCCGCTCCCGGAGTTGGTCAAGAAGAACGGGAGGCTCCGTGCAGGCGTTCCTCGCTTCGCTCGCCTTCGTAGTGCTCGCGGAGATGGGCGACAAGACCCAGCTCCTGGCGATGGCGTTCGCCACCCGCTTCCGGGCGTCCCTGGTCCTTTGGGGGGTCCTGGCGGCCACGGCCGCGAACCACCTGCTGGCCGTCGAGGTGGGCAATTACCTCACCCGGTTCGTCCCGCTGGAGTACATCCGGCTCGCCGCGGCCCTCTCGTTCATCGGCTTCGGCCTGTGGACGATCCGGGGCGATGAGCTGGGAGACGAGCACGAGCGCTTCCGGTTCACCCCCTTCTGGACCGTGGCGGTCGCCTTCTTCCTGGCGGAGATGGGGGACAAGACGCAGCTCGCGACGGTCGCCCTGGCCGCCAGGTATCAGGCGGTCCTCCCCGTCTGGCTCGGGACGACGAGCGGCATGATGGTCGCCGACGCGCTCGGCATCGTGGTAGGCATCGTGCTCGGCAAGAGGATCCCCGAGCGGGCGGTGAAGTGGTTCGCCGCCACCGTCTTCATCCTCTTCGGCCTGCTCGGAGTGGCGGAGTTCCTGCCGAAAGGCCCCGCGGCCTACGGCGCCTTCGCAGCCGGAGCCGTAGCGATCGCGCTCGTGGCCTGGCTGCTGGGCCGACGGGGGCAGCGGGCAGTGGACGAGGTGGACGAAGTGGACGAGGTGGACAGGGGGTTTGGGCTTTAAGTTCTAGGCTTTAGGTTCTAGGCTTTAGGCTTTAGGTTTCAGGCTCTTAGGTTCTAGGCCGGTTTTTGCTTTGCGCTTCAGGCTTTAGGTTTCCTGATTAGCGCTAATCTTCCGCCGGGGGCGGGAGTGTGACAGATCCTGTCACACTCAGCGCGTAGAATCCGAGGCAACGCTCGCAGAGGAGGGTTGCCGTGAAGATGAATCCATTTCAGTTCCAGCCGGGCATGAG
>JACRCS010000218.1 GCA_016218905.1 Deltaproteobacteria bacterium | reverse complement strand
GCAGCGGATTGCCGGGGTCAGGCGGGAGGGTAGGGTTTTCGGAGGGCTCGGTGCCGGGTCCCGAGCGCCCGGAGAGGAAGAAGGGGCAGCGTCGCTGCCCCTCGTCTGGTGCCTAGAACCGTCGCGCCCGGGGTCCCCAGCCCTGGCCCTCACCCGGGCCGGTGCCGTCGCAAGCTCCCGCCTGCCCGCCGCAGCCGGTCCCCACTCCCCCGCAGCCGCCGCGACCCCAGCCGCCGCAACCGCCTCCCGGACCGAGCTCGGTGAGCTTCGCCTTCTGCTCCGCGGTGAGGACGGCTCGGCGGTCAGTCTCGCACTGGAGGCGCACGGCCTGCATCTTTTCCTGGATGCCCCGAACTTCCGCCTGCTTGGCGGAGATCGCCGCCGAATCGAGCTCCGAGGCGGACCAGAGCCCCCGGAGCTCCTGCTTCGCCTGGATGAGCTGGTCCCGCAGGGGGGCTCCTTCTTCGCGGCATTCGGCCGTGAGGGCCTCCATCTTTGCCGTCTGCTCCGCGCTCAGTCCCAGGGCGCCGTAGGGGCCGAGCCCCGTTCCTCGTGCCCAGCCTCCGGCGAGCGCCAGGGTGCCGGAGAGGGTCGCCGCCGCGGCGACCAGGATGACGTTTCGTCTCTTCATCGCGTAACTCCTCTTCGTTTGATGGGACGATTGAACGGCCGCAGCCGGCTCTTAGCATCGGGCGTGCCCGCGGTGTCCGAAGACAAGAAGAGCGGAGATCCGGGGGAAGACGGCAGGTCGGGGGGCGGGGCAGTTGGCGGAGGGCCGAAGAACGTGCACCCGGAGGTGCAGGAATTGCAGCCCTAACGGCCTCCCCCGACCGGTGCAGGGCAGGCGTCCGTACCCTTCGGCAACCGAGGGCCGCGGGGCGCCCGGGCTCCCATCCAGAGGGGGCGCCCCTGGGGATCCCTCAGCTTGACGGAGGCCCCGGAAGCCGGAAAGACGAGCTCCTGGGCAATCAGGTAGAGTGCCCTGTCCCTGCCCAGGGTCTTGGAGCCGCGGACGAGCACCTCGGTGCGTTCCCGCAGGGGCGGCGAACCTTCCGGCCAGAACCGCGCGGGGCAGACGAGGACGACGTAGGTCTCGCCGCCGGCGTCGAGCCGAAAGCGGACGGGACCCCGCTCCGGCTGGATGAGGCCGCGGATCTTTCCCCGGACGGCGCCGACCGTGTTGACCTCGAACCCGTGGGGGTAGCAGATACCGCTCCCCTGTAACACCGTCGTTTCCTCCGCGCCGTGCGCGGGCGCCGGAGCCGTCGAGGCCAGGAGAGCGGAGAGCAGGATTCCCGCGAGGGCCGCCGTCCCAGGCCTCACAGCCCGTACTCCTTGATCCGGTACTGAAGGGTCCGGACCGAGATCCCGAGGAGCTTGGCTGCCTTCCTCCGGTTTCCCAGGACCTCGGCGAGCGCGTGGCGAATCGTCTCCCGCTCGTTCGCCTGGAGGAGCCCCTCCTCCGCCCCGGCAGCCGTCTTCGTCGGCTCCAGGTTGAGGTGCGAGACGTCGATTTCGCCGTTCGCGAGGATCGCCGCCCGCTCGATCACGTTCTGGAGCTCCCGGATGTTCCCGGGCCAGGAGTACGTCCGGAGGGCCGCAGCCGCCGCCGGCGTGAAGCCCCGGATCGTCTTCCCGAGGGTCCGGCCGTGCTTCGCCGCGAAGTGCTCCGCGAGCGCCATGATCGCGTCGCGCCGCTCGGCCAGCGAGGGCAGGGCGATCGGGAAGACGTTGAGGCGGTAGAAGAGGTCTTCCCGAAAGCGCCCCTTCCCCATCTCGTCCCGGAGGTCGCGATTCGTGGCGGAGATCACCCGGACGTCGACCGAGACCGGGGCGGTTCCGCCCACCCTCTCGAACTCCCGCTCCTGGAGCACCCGGAGGAGCTTCACCTGGGTGGAGGGCGGGATCTCCCCGATCTCGTCGAGGAAGATCGTCCCGCCGTCGGCGAGCTCGAAGCGGCCCTTGCGGCTCCCGACCGCGCCGGTGAAGGCGCCCCGCTCGTGGCCGAAGAGCTCGCTCTCCAGGAGCCCCTCGCTCAGGGCAGCGCAGTGGACCGCCACGAAGGGCTGCTCCCTCCTCGGGCTGAGGGCGTGGATCAGCCGCGCCACGAGCTCCTTGCCGGTTCCGCTGGGCCCCGTGAGGAGCACCGTGGCGGCGGTGGGCGCCACCTCCTGGACGAGCCGCCGGACCGGTTCCATGCGCTCGCCGAGGAAGATCATGTCCGCCGGGGGAAAGTGGCTCCCGAGCTCCTCGGAGAGGAGGGCGAGCCGCGCCTCCGCCTGGGCCTCCTTGAGGACGCGGCCGACGACGCGGCGCAGCTCGTCCGGATCCTTCAGCGGTTTGGCCAGGTAGTCGGAGGCGCCCGCCTTCATCGCCTCCACCGCGCTGCCGATGGAGCCGAAGGCCGTGACGACCACCCAGCGCGTCTCGGGGCGCTCGGCGCGGCCCCGCTTGAGCAGCTCGAGCCCGGAGAGATCCGGCATCTTGAGGTCCGTGAGCACGAGGTGGAAGGGTCGGCCAAGGAGCTTCGCCAGACCTTCCGTGCCGCTCCTCGCCTCCTCGACGCGGTAGCCTTCCTCGCGCAGGACGGTTGCGAAGAAGGAGCGCAGGAGCTCGTCGTCGTCTACCAGCAGGATCTCTCTCGGCATCTCACGTTCCCGTGTGCTTCGGCAGGAGCACGCAGAGGCGGGCGCCCCCGCTCTTCCGGTTCTTCAGCTCCACCCGGCCGCCCATCCCCTCGACGACCTTCCGGCAGTAGGCGAGGCCGAGACCCGTTCCGGAGGTCTTGGTCGTGAAGAACGGGGTGAAGATCCGCTCGCCCGCGTCGGGCGGTACGCCGGGCCCCCGATCCTCGATCCGGACCTCAACGTTCCGGCCGCGATCGACGCCGACGAGCCTCAGCGCGCCTCCTCCGCCCATGGCCTCGAGGGCGTTTCGGATGCCGTTCGTGAGCACCCGCCGGAGCTTCTCCTCGTCCGCAAACGCCCGGAGCCCCTCCGTCGCCTCGAGCTCCACGCTACAGCGCGAGCAGTCGAAGCCGGAGAGCGCGTCGCGCAGCGCCCCGTCGAGCGCGACCGGTCCCGGTCGGAAGCCCTCTTCGCGCGAGTAGGCGAGGAGGTCCTCGACCAGCGACTCGATACGCCCGGTCCCTTGCAAGATCGCGGCCGTGCCGACCTTCAGGCCGTCGGCCGGCGCGAGCTTCTCGTCCACCCACTGCGCGAAGCCCTTGATGCTCCCGAGGGCGTTTCGGATCTCGTGGGCCAAGGTGGCGGTCATCTGCCCGATGACGGCGAGCTTCTCCTGGCGCAGCCCCTCCTCGCGGCTGCGGAGCTGGCGCCGGAACGCCCGGTCGAGGGCGAACCCCACCGCCCATAGCGCCGCCGCGACCCCTGCGGCGACCCACCAGAGTCGCTTCGACTGGTCGAGGATCCGGTCCACGTCCACGGTGTGAAGGACGAGCCGCAGTTCGCCGCGCCCGGCCGCACGGAGCGGGTAGCGGTACTCGTAGGCGGGAAGCCCCGTTCCGAGCGTCACCCGCCTGCCCGCTGCCTTCCCGGAGCGAAACCATTCGGCGCGGTCCGGCTCCCGGACGGTGCTCCCGACGAGCCCCGGGTTCGTGTGGAACCGGACCCGCCCCTGGGGATCGACCAGAAGAGCATAGGCGACGACCCGGTCCGAGAGGATTCGGCCGATGCCGACGCCCCCGCCGCGGAGCTCGTTCTCGGCGGAAGCCGCGAGCGCGAGCGCCGTACTCTCGAGCGCCTGATCTGCCAGCGACGCCGCGGTCTTCGCATTCTGCCCGGTCGAGTAGAAGAGGGCGCCGGAGCAGAGGACGAGCGCGGAGAAGAGGGCGAGCCGGAAGAGACCGGTGAGGGAAGGGTGCCGGGCCATCGTGGTCCTCGCCGAACTCCTGTGCAAGGGTGGGCCGGCGCCGGTCCCGGCGCCCCGCGCTGGAGTTTCGGGTCCGGCGGAACTCTCGAGCGGGCGCGGGCGTGGGCGGCGGGGGCTCCGTCGGAGCTTTGATGCGGCGAGGGGAGAAAAGTGACGGGAGGAGGAGAATCGAGGGCCGACTCTTCGGCCGGCCCTCAGTGAACGCATCTGCGCCTCTACCACTCCTCTTTGAGCTTCTGCGCGAGCTTGTCGAAGTAGAGCGCCGCGCTCGTAAGCCTCGCCGTCTCGGCCTCGCTATAGCCGAGGCCCCGGAAGTCGAGCACGCCGTTGGCGGCGTGACAGTCGGAGCAGGTGAGGGCCTTCTCCTTCGTGACGAGGTGGCTGCTCGCGAAGTAGACCGTCTGCCACCCGGGCACCGGGTCGTAGGAGGAGAGGCCGAGGGTCCGCGCTGCCGAGGCGACCCCGGCCAGCGTGTCGCCCGTGGCCATCGGCGGCGCGAAGTCCATGGCGAGGAGCGCTCCGGTCTTGCGATCGAAGAAGGCCTTGCCTTCGAAGATCTTGAACGGATAGATCTTGCTCCGCGCGTCCGACCGGTTCCCCTTGGGCCCGATATACGAGGGGCTGTTCAGGACCGTCTGATTGAACCAGGCGTAGACCGGAACGGTCTCGTTCGCCTCCTTCCGGAGCGTAGTGGGCTCGTAGAACTTGTCGCTTCCCTGAGTCCAGCGGGTGAAGTCCTTGGCGAAGGCGCCGCCCGTGCGCGGGATGTGGCAGGTCTGGCAGGCGATGCGCGCCGTGTGGCGGTTGTAGTCGGCGTCCGCGTGGGGCGCGTCCTTGTGGCAGCCCTCGCAGGAGAGCCGCACGCCGTCGCTCGCCCAGTTGTTCGGGTCGAAGCCGGTGGGGACCCGGTGGTCCTTGGCCCGGTGGCAGTCCACGCAGATCATCTTCTTGGCCGCGTGCACGTCAGTGGCCGGCGTGAAGGCGAAGCCGCGCTTGATGAGCACCCCTCCGCCCGCGGCCTCGTGGCACACCATGCAGTTCTTCACGCCGGGCCTGCCGACGGCCAGCGCGGCCTCCGCGCTCCGGTCCTGGCCCATCACCACGCGCCCCTGCTCGTCCTTGTACGGCTTGCGCTTCCGGTAGTCGTACTTGGAGGAGTGGCAGAGGAGGCAGTCGATCGCCGCTTCCGCCTCCGGCCCCGTGCTCCCCACGTTCGAGAGGTGATTGCCCGGGTGGCACGTGTTGCAGCCGCTGAACTTGGTCTTGCCGGTCTCCGGGCTCGGCGGGATCTCCTTCAGGTCGTTCACGACGTCGTTTCCGTTGCACATCGTGTAGATACGGTTCTTCATCCCGTACTCTCGGGCGGGATCGACCCCCTCGACGTGCTCGGCCTTGGACGCGTGCGTCCAGTGGACGGTCTGGAGAAAGGCCTTGGCCACGCCGGGATGGCACTCCTCGCAGGTGGAGGGGCCGTGGTAACCGGTCTTCGCGATGGATTCGGCGCCCGGGTGCTCGGCGCCGAGACTCGGGGCGGAGGCGGTGGCGAGAAGGGCCGCCCCGAGGAGCCACGGCCGCTTGGTTCGTGCGGTCTTCATCGCCTCAGCACCCGGCCGTCTTCCGGAAGTACCGGCTCAGGTTCTTTCCGGCCTGAACCTCGTACTTGAGGCGGATCTCGTCGCCTTCGACGATCCGGTGGTCCTTGAACTTGTCCAGCGTCAGGTCGTCCGAGACGAGGACCTGGACGGTCTGCTCCGTCTTGTTGTCCTTGAGCGCGATCGTAGCGGATTTCCCGTCGGCGGCGAGCTCGATCTTCGTGATCACGCCCACCAGCTTGACCTCTTCGGCCAGGGCGGCCCGGGCGCCGAGGAGGAGCAGGAGAGCCGCCAGGAGGGCGACCGGCAGGATCGATGGGGTTCTCTTCATGGGTAGTCTCCTCGTTTTCAGGGCGGGGGAGCCGGCCGGGCCGGCTCCCCGCCGGGGGTGCTAATGTCCCGTTTGCTTAGTCCTTGCCTGCTATTCAGCCCCGGCGTCGGCCGAATGGCGTCGATTCGCCGCCCTTCGTCCTTCCGGCAGCCATGCGCGAATCAACCGCACGGGACACTAGAACCGAACCTCGAAGGTCGCGTAGAGGTCCTGGGCCCTCTTGATCGGCGTGAGCATCTGGGCGTTCGCGGGGCTCTGGTCGAGGTCGGAGATCTTGATCGGCGCTCCGACCCAGTTGTTGCTCCCCGTCCACTCGAAGTCGTAGAGCTGGTAGCCGAGCCGGAAGAACGCCTTGCTGATGAAGGACGCGATCGGCTTCTGGTTGAGCTCCTGGATCAGGTACGCCTCGTAGACGTTCCCCCGCGTCCCAAGCTTTCCGGTCCACAGGTCGTCGGACGCGGGCACGAAGGTGATCCAGTTCTTGGAGCCGTGGTTGTACTCGAGGCCGAGCTTCGTCCGGGTCCGTGCGTAGTCGTAGCGCGCTCCGGCGTAGAAGCCCCACCCGGTCTTCGAGTCCCTCTCGCCCGTGTAGAGGAGCCCTGCGCCCGTGTCGATGGGCGGAGCGAGAGGATTTGTCGGATCGGGGACCTGAACCGTATTGTCGTTCGGATGGGTGACGCTCAGCGCGGCCGAGGCGAACCAGTTCAGGGTTCCCGGCCCGATCTTCTTGAGCGAGCTGAGCACGGTGAGGCCGTACCAGTCGATGCTCCCCAGGTCGGTGCGCGGCCGCGTGGAGTCGAAGGGCGGGTCGAGCGCGGTGCGCTCCATCACCGGGAAATCGAAGATGTGGAAGCCGCGGTTCCACTGGAGGTCTACGTACAGCGGATCGGTATCGATGGGGACGACCGAGATGCCCAGCATGTCGGTGTCCTTGACCGCGCCCTTGTTGAAGGGGCCGCCGGTGAAGCCGTTCTCGAAAGCCCGGCCGTAGCAGATCTTGCCGTAGGCGCCGGGAAGCTTCTCGATGTCAGGGGCGTAGCCGAGGGTCATGCCGTCGAAGGCGTAGTCGACGAGCAGCGCGGGGATCCCGGCGTTACCCGGCGTTTCGGCGTTCTGCCGGAGGTGGCTCGGGATCCCGCCCGTGGACGGGCGCCGGCCCACGGAGAGCCAGAGGGGCTGGTCGAGGATGTTGCTCCAGGTGGCGTACACCTGATCGACGAGGAGCTTCCCGTCGCCGGGAACGTGGCCCTGCGTGCCGTCGAAGGTTCCGACCCGGTCGGCGAAGAAGGGGCCGGTCGTCGCCTCGGTGTCGCTGTTCCCGAACGTCTTGTAGAAGAGCAGGCGCGACGTGAGGGAGACGTTCTGCGTCACCTTCGCCTTCAGATTCAGCCCGAAGCGGTTCGTGTAGAGGAGGTTGTTCTTGACGGTATCGCTCTCTTTGAGCGTCGGCGCAGGTCCCCCCAGCATGAAGCCGAGCGCGTCCTGGAACGCGAAGTGATCGGCGGTCCGGCCGCGCAGGGAGTCGACGCGGAAGCGGTAGTCACCTCCGATGGTGAGCCACGAGTCCAGGGACTTTGATGGGCCCTTGGCTCCGGCGGTAGACGCCTGACGCTTCAAGGCTTCGACTTCCTGGGAGAGCGCGTCGATCTTCTGCTGGAGGGTCGCGTCCTCCGCCTTCGAAGCGCAGGGGAGCAGGAGGCCGGCCACGGCCAGCCCGGCGAGAATCGTTCGAGTCCGTTTCATGAAGACCTTTCCTGGTTGGAAGTTGATCAACCGAGACACCGTGCTCCTGCGCTTCGCGGGCCTCCCTTCCCGGAGGAGCGGCTTTGTGCCTGCGGTCACGACGGTCGGCCCGGAGCAATTCAAGATGCGTTCCGGGTCGAAGAAGAGCGCAGTTGCGCCGTCTTTTCGCGGCTCCGGCCCGGTGCGGGTTTCAGATGTTGCAGACTCGACGTTTCACGATGTTTCAGGTGAAAAGGTTCCGGAGCGTTTCGCGGGGGCCGGCTGCGCCCGGGCCGAGAACGTAGGGCGAGTCGGAGCGGGAGAGAGCGAGATGGACGTGATGGACGAGCGGAGGCCCGCCCCGACGGAGAATTCCGTCGAGGCGGGAGTTTGGGGGAAAGTCTAGGCGGCCCGACGTTCGGTCCGGACCGAGGCCTTCAGGTAATCGATCAGGGGCTGGGCGATCAGGGGGACCACGTCCCCGATCATGTGGGGGAGGAGGTTGTCCATGACCTTCGGGAGCAGGTCCGGCAACTGCTCGGACATGTGGTCGGGCATGGGGATCCGCTCCCGGATCCGCTCGACCATCGTGGGCAGCACCTTCGGCAGCATGAGCGGCAGGAGCTTCGGGAAGAGGACGGGAAACATCGGCTTCATCGCGTCCAGGGCGCCCGGGACCTTCGGCATCTGCCGCATCATGGCGCCCATGCCGAGCGGCATGGCGTCGATCAGCTCGGGCCACATCGTCTGCATGAGGTCGGCGAAGCCCTCCGGCGTCATGAGGGCGATCATCTTCTCGAACACCGCCCACTGCGCCCGGACCTCCGGGTGGGGATCGGGGAGCTCGATTCCCAGCGCCTGGGCGGCCAGCGCCGCGAGGTCGACCACCTCCACCGGGACCGCCCGCCTCTCCGCGCTCACCCGCAACTGGAACTCACAGCAGGGGCAGAGCGCGGCCACCTTCTCCGCTCCCACGGCCACGGCTTCGTCGAGCCGCATCTGGCCGAGGTCCGCGGCCACCTCGGGCTCCTTGATGAGCGTCAGCACCGAGCCGCAGCAGTAGCCCTCCTCCCGGTTGTGGTCCATCTCGACGAGCTCGACGCCGGGCAGGGACTGCAGGAGCTCCCGCGGGGGCTCGTAGATGCCCTGGGCGCGCCCGGCGTGGCAGGAGTCGTGCCAGGCCACCTTCACGGCCTTCTCTCCGTCCGGAGGAGCGGGGAACCGGAACTCGCCGGACCGGAGCCGCTCGGAGACGACTTCGCTGTAGTGCTTGGCCGAGAGGCCGTACTCGATCCCGAGCTTCTCGCACCACTCGGGGTAGACCTGCGCCCACATGAGGCCGCACGCCGGACAGGAGGTGATCACCGTATCGGCGCCGGACTCCTTCACCGCGGCGAGGTTCTTCTTCATCGTCTCGGCGAAGAGCTCCCACTTCCCCGCCACGAGCATGGGTGTGGCGCAGCAGTTCTCGCGCTCGCCCAGGTACGTGAAGTCGACGGCGGCGGCGTCCAGGAGGTGGGCGGTCGCGATGCCGATGTCGTGCTCCACGTAGCTCGCGGTGCAGCCGGCGAAGTAGACCGCCGGGGCCTTCACCCCGGGGCCGTGCCTCGCCTCGAGCTCCTCCGGAAACCAGGCCGTCCGGTCCGCGCGGTAGCCCGCCCAGATGTTCCCCTCCGCCGCCAAGGCGGCCGCCATCATCTCGAAGGGCGGAAAGGTCATCTTCTTCTGCTCGGCGATGAGCCGGCCCCGGAGCTTCATCCACGAGGGCTCGACGGGCATGTGCTCCGAGCAGCGGTGGTCGCACACCTCGCAGGTCGTGCACGCCAGGAACGTGTCGACCATCCTTTGGTCCCACTTGGCCCGCCCCTCCATGTACTCCCGCAGCCAGTAGAACTTGCCGCGGGGACTCTGGCTCTCCCAGCCCCTCCCCGCGAACTGCTCGCAGGTGTCGACGCAGTAGCCGCACTGGGAGCAGGCGTAGGCGTACCAGGCGACGTCCGCCGGAATGTCTCGGACCTCGCCCTCCGGCCGCTCGCCCACGGAGGCCTTCGGGAGGTTCCCGGAGGTGCGCACGAGGGGCTCGGTGGCGGCCGCGAGCTGGAGCGCCGAACCGAGGAGGCCGTTGTCCAGGACCTTCATCGGATTGAGGATGCCTGCCGGATCCACCGCCTCCTTGAAGGCGCGCAGCCTCTCGACCCGCTTCCTGCCCAGCACCTCCTCGGCCTTCCGTGCGAAGTAGAGCCCCGTAGAGTAGGCGCGGCCGCCCAGGCGCTCGGCGATCTTCATGATGCTGAGGGCGAGGCCGAAGACGAGGGTGTAGGAGAGCTTCCGCATGTCCCCCGGGATGAAGCCGAGGATCACGACCTCCGGTTCCCCGTTGGGCCCGGCGCGGACGACGAGCCCCTCCTTCACCACGGGCTGGCTCACCTTCTTCCCCACCTCGTCCAGGAACGACGCGAGCCCAGAGAGCGGCACCACGACCTCCGAGGGAATCAGCGAGGGCCCGAGGCGCTTGATCACCATCACGTTGAAGCGCTCCTGCCACTCGTGCTCCGCGACCGCCGGCTCGAGCACGGTCGCGTGCGAGGTCCGGGCGAGCCCGGGCAGGGCCTCAGAGATCGTTGCACCGTCCTTGGCCCGGGCGGCCAGCGTGACGACGTACGCCTCGGGGAGGCGGATCCGCTGCGCGGGGCCGTGACCGGTCTTCAAAAGGGGAGCCCGATTCTTGAGCTCCGCCATCTTCGGGTTGATGAACGAGACGGACCAGAGCGGCAGGGCCGCGGCCGCCAGGCCGGCCAGCAGCGCCTGGACGCCGGCCGCCGTCGGGCAGGAGACGGACCACACCCGCAGGTCCTCCAGGGGTCGGAGGCGCAGCGTCACCCGGCTGATGATCCCGGTGATCCCCTCCGCGTCGGAGACGAGGTCGAGGTCGGCTCCGGCGAGCTCCCGCACCTCACCCGTCGGCAGGACCACCCGCGCCGAGAGCACGCTCTCCCGGAAGTAGCCGGATTCATAGCTCCCGTAGCCGGCGCCTCCCTGGGCGAGCCAGCCTCCGACGGTCGAGGACGGGTAGCTCGAGGGGTAGAGGCGCAGGGCGAGACCCTCGGGGGCGAGCTTCCGGTCGAGCTGCTCCCACGTGATCCCCGCTTCCCCGGTAGCCGTGAGCGCCTCCCGGTCGACGCGGAGGACCGACTTCATCCGGAAGAAGTCGACGACGAGGCCGCCGCGCGCCGGCACGGCGCCCCCGTACCCGGAGGTCGCCTTCCCGCGGGGCGTCAGCGGGACCCGGTTGGTGGAGGCCCAGCGGACGAGCCCGGCGAGCTCGTCTTCGTCCCGGGGCTGGACGACGGCCTCCGGCAGCGTGTCTCCGATAAGCGGCTTCAGCAGCCGGGGAATGTCTCCGACGTCGTGGCCGTAGAGCCGGCGCTCCGTCAGGTCGAAGGTGACGCGGGACCCGAGGGTCCGCTCGAGGTGGGCGCGCAGTTCGGGGTTCAGGGTGCTCATTCCGCTCTCTCTTCTCCTGTCGTGGTCTCTGCCCTCGACGGGACAGCGCTTCCTTCGATGCAGGAGAGAGAGCGGGGGTTTCGTCGCCGGCGGAGAGAGTCGGAAAGGCGCGGGGTCAGGCCCTCAGGAGCGAGCGGCGGCGGTCCCGGATGCCGAGGTCGCGCATCCGCCGCCAGAGCGTGGTGCGGCTCAGGCCGAGGCGGCGCGCGGCCTCGCCCTTGTTCCACTCGACCTCGGTCAGCACCTCGTAGATGACCTGGACCTCTTCGTCTTCCTC
>JACRCS010000229.1 GCA_016218905.1 Deltaproteobacteria bacterium | reverse complement strand
CCGCGAGCTTCCTTCTGGACCGTGAACGGAAGATCGCGGCGGTGTACCGGGGGTTCCACCCCGGCATCGAGCAGGCCCTACGGGCAGAAGTCGCTCGGCTCGCCAAGGGCCCGTAGACCGCTCCCCGTCCAGCGACCCGGGGGTGCTGCTGCCCCGCTGGGCCATCCACGGCGAGGCGCCACATCCCTGGGCACACGAACGAGGAGGCGAACATGAGCAAGTGGGTCGTTGCGGTGGTGCGGTACGAAAAGCCCCTGGAGTCGGTCGGAAGAGCGATCAAGCTCTCCGGAGGCCTGGATCACCTTCCTCCCAAGGCAAGAGTGTTCGTCAAACCCAATATCGTCCTGTGGACTCGGCGTGCGGTGTTTCCAAAGTGGGGAGTCATCACGACGACGCGGGTCCTCGAAGACGTCATCGTCCATCTCAAGGAACGAGGCATCGATGAAATCACTATTGGAGAAGGGATGGTGCTTTTTGACCCGAATGATAAGATAACCCCGTCCCATGCCTTTGAGAGTTTGGGTTACAAAGTACTGGAAAAGAAGCATGGCGTAAAGTGCCTGAATGTTTTTGAACGGCCCTTCAAGAAGATCGACATCGGTTGCGGAGTCAAGCTTAACTTCAACGTGGATATCCTGGAGAGCGATTTTGTAGTTAATATTCCTGTACTCAAGACGCATCATCAGACTGTAGTCAGCCTGGGTATAAAGAACTTGAAAGGAATGATTGACGTTGCATCCAGAAAGAAGTGCCACAGTGCGGATACAAAGAAAGATCTGCACTACATGATCTCGAAGCTCGCCAACGAAATGCCCCCGGGTTTCACCCTCCTGGACGGCATCTACACAACCGAACGGGGCCCGAGCGTCAACGGTGTGATTCGAAGAAGCAATCTACTTGTTGGTTCGCGGGATGTCTTCTCGACGGACGTGGTCGGCGCCAAACTGTTGGGCTATGAGCCGCATCAGGTGCCCCATCTCGTCCACGCCGCCGGAGACCGCAACCGACCGCTCGACCTGTCGGATGTGAAGGTCGTCGGCGAGAAGATCGAAGGCGTGGCGTCGTTTCATGACTACGATTTCTCCTATAACGAGAATGGGCTCCTCCCGACGGTGATGGAAAAAAGAGGGATGTCTGGAGTAACGTACAGAAAGTACGATAGTTCTCTCTGTACGTATTGTGCCGGTCTCTATCCAGTCATCATGGCTGCTACGATGCAGGCTTGGAAAGGAACGCCATGGGACGATGTTGAAGTGCTTACTGGAAAGGTGATGGAGCCAACACATGGCAAGAATAAGACTGTCTTGATTGGAAATTGCATGTGTCAGAAGAACTCGAACCATCCAAACATACGAAATTTGATTGCCGTGAAGGGCTGTCCTCCCGATCCAAAGGTGCTGTCACAAGCCTTTCGCCAAGCCGGAATCGAGGTCAATCCTGGGACTCTGGAAAATTGGGAGCAGAACATGGGGTTGCTCATGAAGAAATACGAAGGCAGACCGGAATTCGACGAGGCGTTCTTTCGCGCTTCTTCGGCTGGGTCATCAGCCCGGCCGCACAACCGGAGGAATTAAATGAGAATGCCCAGGATCTCCCCCCTCTCGGCGAAGCGGTGAACCTCAGCCGGAGCCGGACGGCGGTGCCGCGGACGCCCCGGTGGTATCCACCGGCGCGAACGACCGCGACGAGCCGCGGCGGCGGAAGAGCGCAGCGTCACGGAAAAAGCGTGCGGGACCGCCCCGGATCTCCGGTTCCATGACCGCACGCGGCACGGCGTAGGCCTTGGTGACGCTCCCGCCCCGAAGAAACACGAACCCGTTGACGTCGTCCCGCGCGTCGATGCCGAGCGCGCGGACCGTGTCCGGAGCGGGGCCGTCCAACGCACGGTCCACTACCTCGCTGCCGGTGTACGGCGGCAGGATGAGGACTTGATCCCAGTCGAAGTCCGCGACCGCCGCGAGCCGCAGGACCTGTTCGCCAGTTACTCCGGAGCACGCCGCGTCGAGACGTGCGACGAACGCACTCTGGTCCTGTGATCCGCCGGAGCACCCTTGCAGCAGCACAAGGAAGGGAAGCGCAAGAAGCCAGCGCGCCGCTTCGGCCACGAGTTCCCTCGCCATGGTCTCAGCTGCCCACGGGCTCATACAGCATCTTCTCATAGCTATTGCTGTACGTCAGGTCCGAGCTGCCCTTGCCGGAGATCTGGACGAGGCGGTTGTTGGCCCAGGCCTGGGCGCAGAGCACGGCGACATGCCGGTCCGACGCCCCGGGTGAGATGCGGCCGATCTCGAAGCCCACGCTGTTGTTGTAGAGGTCCATGGTCTTCTCCGCCACGGGGTTCCCGATCCAGTCCTCGTGAGCGTCTCCGAACTTCTTCGCGAGGTCGACTCCCTGGTCGCGCGCGTTCATCGCCGACCAGAAGCAGTGTCGGAACGCATCCCCGGAGCCGTTGTGCTGGCTGGCCGCGCTGAAGCGCTTCTTCGCCTCTTGAAGCGCCGTGGTCGCGTTGGAGTTGAAGTCGATGGCCGCCAGGGGATGCCAGAAGAGAAAGTCTTTTTCTGCCTGGTTCAGCCGCTGGTACTTCGCCTCGAGATCCATCGGCTCATCTCCCTGCGGTGCAAGGAACCATGTGACTGGATCAGGGCCGGAGGCCCGTGAGGTCAGGTGCACGCTGCGTGTCCCGGTGGTGACGAGGTCACTACCCGGAAACGGCCTGAACGGACCCCGCCCGGAACGGCCCTCGCGGCCGGCACAATCTCGCCGGCCTTTCCGTGGGCCAGACGTAGCATGCCCCGGCCGAGTCGGTCAACGGAAATTGCCGACTCAAGGGACCGGTAATGGGAGGAATGCCCCGTCGTGAGTCCGAACGCCTGCCGGCGCGTTTCCAGCGGCAGCCTGGAACGAAACACCAGACGATCCAACGTCCACACGGGATCCTGCCGGGAGACGCTCTCCGGGCGCGGGCACTTGGCAGGCTCGTGGGAGCCGCCTCCTTGCCCTGCGCCGGAAGCGCTCGAGATTTGCGTTGCGACAAGTGCGAGTACTCGGATCGAGTATCGTCACATATACACCATTCCCATACTAGACAAAGCGACAGTCGTACGGAATACTGGGCAAACATTGGTTGATTGCCAGCCTTGAAGGTTCCTCCTGGCGCTGGGGGAGGCTTCGCGCGCCCCCGCTCCAGAGGGGTATTCGGGTTCCCAGGCCTCGTCCCTGGTCTCCGAGACCGGGAGCGGAGGGGCACTCGATGGCGAGACCGCGAATCCCGTGTCGTGCAGTATGGGCATTCCTCGGTGGTGTGACCCTGTGCGCCAGCGGACCTGCCTGGTCCCAGTCTGGGGCATCCCCGGTGCCCGTCGTGAACGCTCAGGTTCGCCTCCTGTCACCCCCCCAACGCCCCGGAAAGAGCCCGGTTCGCAGTGTGGTTCTCGACGTCGGAGAGTATCGGGGGCCGCTCGTGCTCCTGGTCGACGGCGCCGACGTGAGCTCCCTGGTGCGGCGCGAAGGGAATCGCGTTGTGTACGAACCCTCCCAGCCGTTTGCCCCGGGAGAACACCGCATTCAGCTCTTGCCAACGGATCCCGCCGGGCCCGGCCGAGCGGAGTGGAACGTTACGACGGGGCAAGCCGCAAAGGAGGGCCGGTCGAACGAGCTCTACTCCAGGAGCGGCCTCTCGGCGTCGGCGAGCCAGGTTTTCGGTGACAAGGTGCGTGGCAGCCAGGTCTCGGCAAGCGCGAGCCTGAACGTCGACGTGGGCGGCCGCAGAGGGCCCGCAGAGCTGGAAGCCAAGGGCAGCTTCGCGTATGCGAACACGGCGCCCGCCGACAAGATCGAGCCCTCCACCTATCTCCTCTCCCTGACCTATGGGCCCGCCTCGGTCGCTTTCGGGGACGTGAGCTTCCGGGGTACGCCCCTGGTCGCGCCAGGCCTCGCCCGCCGGGGCGCTTTGGCGGCCTATTCCGGCGGCGGAGCCCTGGTCCAGGTCGCGCAGGTGAGCAGTTCGCCGGTCACCGGCTGGGACACGGGCCTGTCGACCGGCGAACGGATCTCCGCCGGTTCGGCCAGCTACGACCTCCCTCTGGGCACCGCCGCGCCCCTGAAGGTCTCCGTGGCCTTCGTGGTAGGCAAGAACCCCGGCGCGTCCGGCGCGGGGGTTGCGAGCGCCGAGACCGCCGCAGGAGGCAAAGCGGCGGGCGTCCAGGGGAGCGGACGCGTCTTTGACACCGGGGTGAACGCCGAGGCCGCCTGGAGCAGCTACGACCCCGACACCTCCCGCGGCGCCGGTGGTCAGCGGGACACGGCGGCCACGATTCAGCTGGACCGGGCGATCGCCGGCGTGAGTTTGAGCGCCAACTATCTCTACGCGGGCCCAGACTTCGCCAGCGTGGCCAACCCGGGCGCTACCCGCGACCGCCAGCAGTTCGGGCTGTCGGCCGGGACCGGGTTCGGCGCCTCCACGCTGTCGGCCACCGCCGGGCGTTCCTGGGACAACGTGGAGCACGACGACGCCCGGCCGGTCGTCTACAACGACACGTGGGGCCTCACCTACGCCCTGTCGCCTCAAGCATGGCCGAGCCTGTCCCTGTCGTACCTGCGGGGCCGCGTGAAGAGCTCGGCCGAGCCAGACGGAACGCCCCAAGCGGAGAACACCAGCGACACAGTTTCGGGCGCCCTCGCATACGCGCGAGGGGCCTGGTCTGCGAACGTTTCCTCCAGTTGGTCGAAGCTCGACGACCGCCAGACCGGCCAGAGCAAGACCCTGAGCGAGCAGCTTGCCGTCAACCTCCAGCCTTGGGCGAGCGTCCGCCTCGCGCCCACCGTTGCCTTCACCCGGAGCGATCGCCAGGGAACCCATCAGGACACCCGCCTTGGCACGCTCACGCTGAGTTGGAAACCGATCGAGCTCGTCAGCCTCGACGGGCAAGGGTCCTGGACCCAGAACGACGCCTCCGACGGGTCGATGGACAACGAGCAACGAACCGCCTCCCTGCGCCTCGGCTACGCCGCCCAGTGGGCCACGAGGCTCTTCCTGGCGCGGCAGGCGAGCCTCTCGGTGAGCTTCAGCTACGACCGGCAGATCGACCACCGCGATCCCTCCAACGACCAGTCCAACGCCAGCGCGCTACTGAGCTTGAGCGTGTTCGCGCCCTTCGAGGGCAGCTACCGGTTCTGAAAGGGGGAGCCGTGGACCGACCGCCGAAGCGCGTGCTCTTTGCTCTCGCCCTGGGCGTCGTCCCGCTGACCGCCTGCGGAGAGCTCAGGCCTGTCGTGCCTCCGCCGTCCCAGCCGCGGCTCTCGGGCGGCACCACGACCGGTCCGGTGTCGATTCGACGGGTGGAGCTCTCCTTCGCCGATGGGCGGCCCCTGGCGAACGTGCCGCGAAACAGTCGCGTCGGCGCCCGGGCGGTGGTCCAGTTCAATGGCACGGGGCCGTTTCGCGCCTCATGGCTCGTCGACGGGCGGCCGGTGGAGCTCGTCAGCACGATGGTCAGCTTCGGCGACACGCTGACCTTCGACACCGCGCCGGCCACGGTGCTCCCGACCTTCGAGCCCGGCGCTCACGAGGTGTCGCTCCGAGTCGAGCAGCCGGCGACGACCCTGCCCTCGCCCCAGATCCGTTACTTCGTGACCGTCGACGAGGCGCCGACCCATGCCAAACCCTGACGCGCCACCCAGCCTGCTCCGACGTTTCCTCGCCCGCCTCGCCGTGTTGCCCGCGGCCCCGGTGCTGTCGCTTCTGGCCATGTCGGCATTTGAGCCCTACGCCTTGGCCCAGGGATCGATCATCGTCGACGTGGACGCGCTCCCGAAGGCCACGACCTCGGGCCCCCTCGCGGTGCTGCGGGTGGAGCTCGCCTTCGACAGCGGGCTCCCGCGCGCCACGGTGCCGCTCAACGGGAGGCTCCGGGCGCGGGCCGACATCCGCTACACCGGGAACGGCCCGCTCACCGGCCGCTGGCTCGTGGACGGCCGCCCCCTCCAGACCTTCAACCGCACCCTGACCTTCGGGTCGAGTCTCGTCCTCGAGACCGCCGACCTCCCGCCGCTGCCGACCTTCGAGCCGGGCTACCACGACGTGACGCTCCAGTTCTCCAGCCCGACCGTGGCCTTCACAGCCCCGACGATCCGGTACTTCGTCGAAGCCGCGCCGGGAGCCTCCCAGATCGCCCTCCTGCAACCCCTCGACGGGGCGACGCTCACTCGACCCCGGGGCGACGGGCTCTTTCCCCTCGCCCAGCAGCCCCTCCAGTTCGCCTGGCGCCTGACCACAGGCCTCCCGAACAAAGGCATCCAGTACCGTTTCAGCCTCTTCGAGCCGGGGAGCGAGGCAACTCCCTCAGCTTCGGCGCTCGTCACGACCTGGACCTACGCGATGCCGACCGCCCTGGCAGCCACCCTGGCCACGGGCCGGGAGTACCGCTGGCAGGTGCAGGTGCTCGACGAGCTCGGCCGGGTGACCGCCACCAGCGAAGCCCGCCGGCTCACGCTCCGGCCCGCCTCGGCGATCGAGCTCGTCACGCCCCCGGAGGACGGGGCGGTCCCCCTTCCCCAACTGCTCGCCTGGTCCTCGAGTCGGCGGCTCGACGGCTACGAGGTCCGCGCCTACCTGAACGACACCCTGCTGCGTCAGGACCTCGAGCAGAACGTTGGGGTCGGGAGCCCGGACCATCCCGGAGGAACCCTCGGCCAGGCCACCGGGGCGGCACTCTTTGCGCAGACCACCGAACGGACGGGGGAAACGCTCTCCAGGCTGCGTGGTCAACCCCAGACCCCGGGGCTGACGCTCCGCTGGATCGTTCTGGGCGTCGCTGCCGGCGGGAACCCGGTCGGGCCGGGAGCGACCGTGGTCGAGGCGAGCGAGATCGGCACGTTTCACCTCGCGCCGGCCGTCGAGAGCCTCAGCGGCCTGCCCAGGGCGCTCCTCATGGGCGGCTTCGAGATCGCCGTGACCTCCTACGAGACGGGAGCGACGCTTGCGAGCCTCTCGGGGCGCGGCACGGTCCGGTTCGTGAAGGACCGCTCCCAGACCCCCATCCCCTTGGGCTTCACGAATCTCCGCGTCGAGGCGTTCCGCGAACAGAACCGCACGGTCACCGGCAGCGGCGCCACCGAGCGGGACGTGGTGTCCGAGACGCTGAAGGGCCGGGTCTTGGAGGGGCGCATCGCCGAGACGTACGCCCCGGCCGTCACCCTCGACTTGCAGGGGTATGCCGCCGAGCTCGGGGGGCTGACCCTGGCCGAGAACCCCGACACCGGGGGCCGCGCCAGCGCGGACCTGACCCTCGTGCTGCCGGGCTACGCCGGCGCCCAGCCCACCTTCCAGCACGCGCTACCCCTCGGGGAACCGGTGACAGCGCCATCTCGCCTGGGACGGACCGTGACGGAGCCCGGTGCAGGCCCGCCCCTGCCCCTGCGGGTGTTCCTGAAGGACCTTGCCCTCGAACCCGGCGGCGACTTCTACCAGGAGGTCCCGGGGTTCCTGGTCTCCGGGGTCCGCAGCACCCAACCTACGGCCGCGGGGTTGACACTCCTCGGGGGAAGCTTGGTGGCCGACTTCTCTACCTCTCGGGACTTCCTCGGAAGCAACGGCCAGCCGGTGCCGCGCGAGGCCGGCGTCTTCCTCATGGGCGGCAGCGCCGAGCTCGCGGCCGCTTCTCTCTTCCCGGTGACGGCGCCGGCATCGCTCCATCTCGCCTTCCAGTCCCTGGAGCTCAAGCCCGGCGGCCTCGAAGGCGGCTTCGAGGTGGTGGGGTCGGACGCCATTGCCCCGGTGGTACCGGCCGACTACCACGTGTCGTTCACGGGTGGGTCGGTGGCGCTCGCCGCGGGGCTCCTCCGGGCCGACACCCTCACCCTCGACGGCAGCGCCGAGCTCCCGGCCTCGGTCCGAAGCGCGAGCGGGAGGCGGCCCACGGCTCGGTTCGCTCAGATGCGGCCGAACGGCGCCTTCCTCGAATCGCAAAACGTCAACCTGCCGGAGTTGGAGTGGGGGCCTGCGGGCGGCACGCCCTTCCGGGTGCTCGACGCCGGCGGACAGCTCCTGCTCCCCTGGGGCGTCATCTCCGACTCCCAGCGCATGGGATTGAGGCTCTGGCAGAAGGGAACCCTCGACTCGCCGGTCCGTCTGCTCCCGGACGACGTCGGCCAGAGCACGATCCAGTCAACGGGCCCCGGCACCGCTACGACCGCGGCCGGTACGACCGGGGTGACCGGCAGCACCGCTGTCCGGCTGAACACCCAACAGGGCTCCACCGCCCCGGCCCCGACGATCGAATTGAACGTGCGCGCGGGGGGCGTGTCCGGCGTGTACATGTCCTCGCGGCCCCACGAGGGCAAGCT
>JACRCS010000228.1 GCA_016218905.1 Deltaproteobacteria bacterium | reverse complement strand
CCGGTTCTCCATCTGGAGGAACAGGATCTGGGCGATGACGAGGTTCGCCACGATGTCGTCGATCGGGGTCTGGATGAAGACGATCCGGTCCTTCAGGAGCCGGGAGTAGATGTCGTACGAGCGTTCGCCCCGGCTCGTCCGCTCGACGACGAAGGGAATGAGACTACCCATGATGATCTGCCTCCCTGCCCTGGATTTCTTCCCGACCCGCGAGCTTCACCTCAGCGGACGACACTACCAGATCGATGACCTTCTGCTCTCGAAGGGAGCTGCGCAACGAGTCGAGTCGGTCCTCTTTCTCGAAGAAGGACCGGATAAGAGTATACGGCCGGCCGTCGGCTTGAGCAATCGCCCGGATGCGCTCGTCAACGTCGGAGTCGGTGACCTGGAGTCCCTCGGCGTTCGCGACGGCGTCCACGAGGAAGGCCCAGCGCACCGACCGCTCGGCGCTCCGGCGGGAGCTCTCCTGGAGCCGGGAGGTGTCGAGGCCCATCGCGTCCATGTCGAGCCCCCGATCGGCGAAGTCTCGTTTCATGGACTCGAGCATATACGCCTGTTGGCGCCGGACGAGGGCGTCCGGGACCTCGAAGGGGTTGACGCCGAGGAGGGCGTCGACGACCCTCTCTCTGAACTCGCTCTCCACCCGGGAGCTCTTCTCCGCCTCGATGGCTCCGCGGACCTTCTCCCGCAGTTCCACGAGCGTTTCGACCTGCGCGGCCTCCTTGGCGAACTCCTCGTCCAGGTCGGGCAGCCGCTGGACCTTGATCTCCTTGACGTTGACCCGGAACGTGGCCCGTTTGCCGGCGACCTCGGTTACCCGGAAGTCCTCGGGGAGGGTGACGTCGAACGTCCGCTCCTCGCCCGCCTTGGCCCCGGCCAGTTCCTCGTCGAAGCCGGGCAGGAGCCGGCCGCTCCCGAGGAAGACCGTCTGCCCTTCGCCGTGGCTCCCATCGAAGGGCTCGCCGTTCACCGTGGCGTCATAGTCCATGGTGAGGAGGTCGTCCTTCTGCGCTTCGTGGCCGTCCGGAGCGGGCTCGAGGCTCGCGTGCTGGCGGCGGAGCGCGTCCAGGCGCGCGTCGACCTCGGGTTCCGTCGTCTCGACCGCCTCTTTGAGGAGCGTCAGGCCGCGGTAGCCCCTCGGCTCCACCTTCGGGCGGACCTCGACGACCGCCGTATAGGCGACGGCGCCCTTCTCGCTGCTCTCCTGGAGTTCGATGTCGGCGTCGGCGACGGGGCTGATCTCGTGCTCCTTCAACGCAGCGACGTAGGTCTTCTGGACGAGGCGAGAGAGGGCGTCGGAACGGACCTGGTCGCCGTAGAGGCGCTTCAAAACGGAGACCGGCGCTTTGCCCCTCCGGAATCCGGGAATGGCGACCCTCCGCTGAAGGTCGCGAAAACCGCTCGTCTCCTCCTGACCCACTTCTTCCGAAGAGATCTCGACGAAGACTCGAGCCTTTACGGGACTGATCGTTTCGACCTGGGCCTTCATGCGCGACTCCTTGAGTCAAAAAGCTCGAAAAAGAGAGAAGCCCGGACCCTGAGGCTCAGGCGTGCGTCGAACGCTCGGAAGCTGGGGTGATGGACCGCACTCCCCGGCCGGAACCAAGAGCCCGGGCAACCGGTCTGCGGAAGGTGCACGGGATGCATAAGTGGGGACGACGAGACTCGAACTCGTACGGGTTTCCCCGCTGGATCCTAAGTCCAGTGCGTCTGCCAGTTCCGCCACGTCCCCTGAACGGAAGCATAAACAGGAAGGCTAAACCACCCTCGCGGGTCCAGGCAAGCCGGAATCGCTCCGGTCGGATCGTTGACCATAGGCGCTGGGAGTCGGCAGCGGTGTACCGCGGGGTCGTCTTGGGGTGCCCTGTCAGACCCCCGCATGGTAGCCGAGCAGTTGGGGCGAAGGCAATGAAGGGCACGCGCATGGTGGGCACACAGCTCCTCGTCCAAAAGGGACCCCCGTACGGACTCAAGCGCTGATCGTCCGCTTTTCACCGACGTCCTTTCCGCGGGCACCGCCGATCGCCGCGCCGTGCCGGTATCCCGTGGTTGCCGGAGAGGGGGACGAAAAAGGCTCTACCTGGCATCGACACCGTCGAGCAGTCCAAAGACGCCGGACAGGCCGACACAGAAGGGGGGCAACGCTGGCCGGTGGCACCCCGGCGGACCCGTACATACCCCCTTTCCTGTCCCGGAATACTTCCCGCCCTGGATGGCGTCTCCGCCGGACGGCGCAGTAGGATCCCCACAGGCGCCGGCCTGTGGGGCAGCCGGACGCCTCGCGGCGCTTCGGGGGTTTTCGGGGCCGCCGGCGCCGTATGCAGCGCCTCTCGAAGCGGAGGTGAGGCCACCGTGACGAGTTCTCCCCGATCTGGCGCCCCTCGGCCGGCCGATAGACGGCGAGCAGCCGAGACAGGGTGCCCGTGAAGGACCGGCCGCCGTGGAAGGCGAAGCTGGAGAGCTTCGCCGAGGCCGAGCGATTGCACCGGCACGAGGACAAGATCCTGCTCGTGCTGACCCTGCTCATCGGCGCCGTCGTCGGGCTGGTCATCGTGGCCTTCATCGTGGTGACGGAGCGCCTCGGGGCCATTTTCCTGCCGGAGCACGGCGCCCCCTGGCGGCGGCTGGCTCTGCCGATCGCCGGGGCACTGGCGAGCGGAGTCTTGCTCGCCCGCTACTTCCCCGGCGCTCGGGGCAGCGGGATCCCGCAGACCAAGGTCTCCCTGCTCCTGCTCGACGGGGTCATCCATCTTCGGACCGTCGTCGGGAAGTTCCTCTGCTCGTCGATGTCGCTCGCGAGCGGCATCGCGCTCGGCCGGGAGGGTCCTGCGGTGCAGATCGGCGGCGGCATCGCGTCGGTGCTGGGCCGCAGGCTCGGCCTGCCGGCCGCCCAGGTGAAGTCGCTCATCCCCATCGGCACGTCCGCCGCGGTCGCCGCGGCCTTCAACACCCCGATCGCCGCGGTCCTGTTCACCCTAGAGGAGGTGCTGGGCGATCTCCACGCGCGGGTGCTGGGGTCCGTGGTCCTCAGCGCAGCCACGTCGTGGGCCGTTCTCCACCTGCTCCTGGGGGACGAGCCGCTCTTCCACGTGCCGGCCTATCAGCTCGTGCACCCGTTCGAGCTCGCCGTCTACGCGCTCCTCGGAGTCGTGGGCGGGCTCGTCTCCGTCGCGTTCGTGAAGCTGCTGCTGGCGCTGCGGCGCGGGTTCCTGGCCCTGCCCGCGAGGACCCGCTGGCTCCAGCCGGCTGCCGGGGGCGTGGTGGCGGGGGTTCTCGGCTTCTTCGTGCCGGCGGTCCTCGGTGTCGGCTACCACTACGTGGGTGACGCCCTGAACGGGCAGATGCGGGTCGGAATGCTCGCCTTGCTCCTCGGCTTGAAGGTCGTGGCGACGGCTTCGTGCTACGCCTCGGGCAACGCCGGCGGCATCTTCGGTCCCAGCCTCTTCATCGGGGCCATGCTGGGCGGGGTGGTGGGCAGCGCGGCCCACGGGGTCTTTCCCGAGCACACCGGCAGCGCCGGGGCCTACGCGCTGGTGGGCATGGGCACGGCGTTCGCCGGGATCATCCGGGCGCCCATGACCTCGGCGATCATGATCTTCGAGCTCACGCGCGACTATACGATCATCGTGCCGGTCATGATCGCCAACGTCCTGAGCTACTTCATTTCCCAGCGCCTGCAGCGCGAGCCGATCTACGAAGCTCTCCTGCACCAGGAGAAGATCCACCTGCCGCCGACCCGGCACGAGCCGAGCGCCCTCCTCGTGGACCAGGCGATGCGGGCGCCCGAAGAGGCGCTCCCCGCAGGCGACGGCGTGCGCGATCACCTCGCCGCCGCGTCTCGCGCGGCTGAGGCGGGGTGCTCCGGCGGGGACCTAGGCGTGGAAAGGGCGTGGCCCGTGGTCGATGGAACCCGCCTGCTCGGCATGCTCACCGCCCGCGACCTCGAAGCAGCCGCGGAAGGGGACTCGGGCAGCCGCTCTCTTGCCAGCCTCCTGCCGGCTCCGGACCCCGGGCGGCCCTCCCGGGCCGACGCGTTCCCCCACGTGCACGTCGATCAACCGATCGAGACGGCGCTGCAGCGGATGGCCCGCTCCGGGATCGACGTCCTGCCCGTGGTGAGCAGGCAGGACGCCCACGAGCTCCTGGGCACCATCTCGCTCGAGAGCATCCTCGGCCTGTACCGCTCCAAAGCCGCGCCCGAAAGCAGGCCGGATCGCCACCGGCAGGAGGGAGCGAAGCCGAACGCCCTGCTGGCTACGGTGTTGGCGGGAGTGGTCGGGCTGTTCGCCCTCAGTGCGTTTCTCGTGTACCAGTACGACCGGGGCCGAACCGCCACCGCCGAGGAGAGCTTCTGCCGGGGCGGCGAGCTTCTCCAACAGAGCCGCTTCGGCGAAGCCGTCGAACAGTACCGAAACGCGCTCTCCCTTTCTCCCTCCGACGAGTACCGGCTTGCGCTGTCGAGAGCCTTGATGCGTGCGGGGCAGTTTCAGGAGGCGACGCTCTATCTCCGGGAAGTGCTGAAGTCCGATCCCCGCAGCGGCCCGGCCGCCCTGGGGCTCGCCCGCGCGGCCGCGAGCCTCGGGCGTCCGGAGGCGGCTCTCAGCTACTACCGGCAGGCCGCCTCCGGGGTCTGGGCGCCCGGCCAGGAGTCGCGCCGTATCGAGGCGGCCTTGGAGCGTGCGGAGCTCCTGCAGAAAACCGGGGCGGAGAACCTGGCCCTGGCGGAGCTCCTCGGGCTCGAGGCCCAGGCCGAAGACCCGGCGACGAAGACGGACATCGGGCT
>JACRCS010000227.1 GCA_016218905.1 Deltaproteobacteria bacterium | reverse complement strand
GCGAGAAGCTCGGCTTCACCCTCGCCGAGCTCCCGTACTGGACGTGCTGCGGCGCGACGTTTCCCCTGGCCGAGGACTACGACATGGCGCTGGCGTCCCCCACGCGGGTGCTCGCGCGGTCGCGGGCGGAAGGGGAGAAGGTCGTCACTCTCTGCGCCGTCTGCCACAACGTGCTCAAGCGCACGAACCACGTGATGAGGACGAACGAGGCCCGGCGCGCGAAGGTCACCGATTTCATCCAGGAAGCCTACGACGGCAGTCTGAGCGTCCTCCACTACCTGGAGGTCCTCCGGGACGACGTCGGCTTCGACGCGGTCCGGGCGAAGGTCGCCAAGCCCCTCGCGGGACTGAAGCTCGCGCCCTTCTACGGGTGTCTGCTCCTTCGCCCGAAAGCGGAGATGGCCATGGACGACCCCGACCGGCCGAGGATCTTCGAGGACCTCCTCGGCGCGCTGGGGGCGGAGCCGATCGACTACCCCATGAAGGCCGAGTGCTGCGGGGCGTTTCAGGTCGTCCACTCCGACGCCATGGCGACCCGCTGCTCGCGGGAGATCCTCGCCTCCGCCCGCGGTCGCGGCGCCGAGGCGCTGGTGACGGCGTGCCCGCTCTGCCAGTTCAACCTGGAGGAGCGCCAGAACGAGATGGCGAAGGCCGAGCAGGGCTTCAAGCCCCTGCCGGTTCTCTACTTCACGCAGCTCCTCGACATTGCGCTGGGCGAAGACGCCGACGCCATGGACGTCTCGAGGCACTACGCGGACCCCCGGCCGCTCCTTACGGGGCGGGGCCTCTAGGAGAGGTCGGGAGATGGCGCCCGCAGGGGAGAAACGTCGCGTCCTCGTGATCGGCGGCGGGATCGCCGGGATCACGGCGGCCATCGACCTGGCCGACGCGGGCCACCCGGTCACTCTGGTGGAGCGGCTCCCGAGCATCGGCGGGCGCATGCTCCAGCTCTCCGAGACCTTTCCGACGCTCGACTGCGCGCAGTGCACGCTCACCCCCCGCACCGTCGAGACCGGACAGCACGACAGGATCCGGCTCCTCACGTACTCCGAGGTGGTGGAGCTCCGGGGAGAGGCGGGCGACTTCACGGCCCGGATCCGCCGCAAGGCGGGCAAGGTGGACTGGTCCAAGTGCACCGGCTGCGGAGCCTGCCAGGAGAAGTGCCCGACCAAGGTGAAGACGAACCCCTTCGAGCGTGGCGCCGGCGTCAAGAAGGCGATCTACACCCTCTCCCCGCAGGCGATCCCCAACAAGCCGGTCATCGACGTCGAGCACTGCCGCTACCTTCGGGAAGAGAAGTGCGGCGTCTGCGCCAAGGTATGCCCCGTGGGCGCCATCGACTACACCCAGGAGGACTCCTTCCTCGAGGAGGAGTGCGGGGCGGTGGTCGTCGCCACCGGCTTCGAGCTCTACCCGCTCTCGGCCATGGGCGAGTACGGCTACGGAACGGTTCCGGACGTGATCGACGGCCTCGCCATGGAGCGTTTCTGCTCGGCCTCGGGCCCCACGGCCGGGAAGATCCTGCGGCCCTCCGACGGCAAGGAGCCGAAGCACGTCGTCTTCATCCAGTGCGTCGGCTCCCGCGACCCCGAGAACCACAAGCCCTACTGCTCGCGGGTCTGCTGCATGTACTCCGCCAAGCACGCCCGGCTCTACCGGCACAAGGTCCACGACGGCAGGGCTACGCTCTTCTACATGGACCTGCGGACCACCGGAAAGGGCTACGAGGAGTTCCTCCAGCAGTCCACCGAGGAGGAGGGGCTCGTTTACCTGCGCGGCCGGGTCTCGAGGATCTATCGGGAGGGGGAGAAGATCGTCGTCTGGGGGACCGACACTCTCTCGGGGCAGCCCATCGAGACCGAGGCCGACCTGGTCGTCCTGGCCATGGCGCTCGTCCCCAACCCGGAGCAGGCGGAACTGGCTCGGACCCTCGGGATCCCGGTGGACGAGAACGGCTTCTTCCGGGAGAGCCACTACAAGGTGGGCTCCAATGAGACCGGCAAGCTCGGGGTCTTCGTGGCGGGCTGCTGCCAGGCTGCGCGGGACATCGCGGACACCGTGGCCCACGCCTCGGCTGCGGCGTCCAAGGCGCAGGTCTTTCTCTCCCGGCTGGCCCGGGCGGCGTAGGTCGAGGAGCCCATGAGCCGGATCGGCGTCTTCGTCTGTTGGTGCGGGTCGAACATCGCGGGCACGGTGGATGTTGACCGGGTGGTGGAGGAGCTGCGGCGGATACCGGACGTCCTCCACGCCGAGAACTACATGTACATGTGCTCGGACCCGGGCCAGGACCGCATCAAGGCGAGCATCCGGGAGAAGGGCCTCGACCGGGTGATCGTCGCCGCCTGTTCGCCGCGCATGCACGAGACGACCTTCCGCCGCGCGGCCGCCTCCGTCGGCCTCAACCCCTACCTGGTGGAGATCGCCAACATCCGGGAGCAGTGCTCCTGGGTGCACCAGAAGGAGAAGGAGACCGCTACCCGCAAGGCGCTCAACATCATCGGGGCGACGCTGCAGAAGATCCGGAAGAACGCCGCGCTGGAGGCCATCCGGGTGCCGCCCACGAGGCGAGCCCTGGTGGTCGGGGCGGGAATCGCCGGCGTCTCGGCGGCGCTCGAGCTCGCCGACGCCGGCTACGAGACCATCGTGGTCGAGCGGGAGGAACAGCCGGGGGGGAACGTCCGCTTCCTCTCCAAGACCTTTCCGCACCACGAGGACGCGCGGGAGCTCCTGGAGCCGAAGCTCGAGTTGCTCCGCACCCACCCGAAGATTCGGCTCCACACCGCCAGCAGCGTGACCAAGGTGGAGGGCTACGTCGGCAACTTCGACGTGGAGATCGCCTCGGAGGCCGGCGACGAGCCCGTCCGCGAGAGGGTGGGGGCGATCGTCCTCGCCACGGGTTTCCAGCTCTACCCCCTCGAAGAGCTGTCGGAGTACGGCGGAGGCGAGCTCCCGGACGTGATCGACTCCCTCACCTTCGAGCGGCTCCTCTCCGAGAGCTTCGCCTCCGGGGAGCCGGTGCGGCGCCCCTCGGACGGGAAGCCCGTGCGCGAGGTGGCCTTCATCCAGTGCTCCGGGAGCCGCGACCCCGAAAACCACAAGCCCTACTGCTCCCGAATCTGCTGCCTCTACACGGCCAAGCAGGCCCGCCTCTTCCGAGAGCGGAACCCCGACGGCCGGGCCTTCGTCTCCTACATGGACCTGCGCACGGACTGCAAGGGCACCGAGGAGTACTGCCAGCGGAACATCGAGGAGGCGGGCGTCCTCTACCTCCGCGGGCGCGTGTCGAAGGTCTGGCGGGAGGGCGACCGCCTCGCCCTCTGGACGGCCGACACCCTGAGCGGGCAGAAGCTGGAGCTCGAGGCCGACCTGGTGGTGCTGGCCATGGCCGTCGAGCCGTCGGCCGGATACGCTGAGGTCGCGAGCCTCTTTCGGGCGGGCGTCGACCAGAACGGCTTCT
>JACRCS010000231.1 GCA_016218905.1 Deltaproteobacteria bacterium | reverse complement strand
CTGCTGCCGTAGTCGTCCACGAGGGACCGAAAGCCCTCCCAGCCGCGTTCGGCCGCCTCCCGGGCGAGGACCGGCCCGAGGCCGGCGACGGCGCGGTGGAGCGGTGTCCCAGCGGCGAGCCAGCCCTCCCACCCCTCCCGGGTCACGCGGTCGGGCGACACGAGCCCCGCCGGCTTCGGCGGGGGCTCGTACGTCCGGCCGGGCTCCAGCGGCCGTAGCGGGTGGCTCTCGGAGGGCTCCCACCGCCACGCGCTCCGCACGTCCCCCCCGGCATCGAGGATGAGGACGTTCCCGCGCCGCCCCGTCGCCTCCAGCACCACCCGGAAGGCTCCCTCCTGCCTCTCGATCCCGAACTCCACCACCCGCTCGAAGGGCGGACAGCGCGCGAAAGCGAGCCGACCGCCCGTCACGTGTGCACGCAGGTAGGCGGCGAGAGCGGGCGGCCGTGGGGGAACCGGCGGGCGCTCCGCGACGGTGCCGAGGCCCTGCGCCCCGGGCGCGGGGCTCAACAGGAGGAAACGGGTCGCGGAGGCCGGGCCCGACCGCCGCAGTTGAAGGATCAGCCGCCCGTCTTCGTCCTGCCACGCCTCCTGGACCCAGGAGCCGCGCCACTCTTCGTCGAGCTCGCAAACGAGGCGCGCGAGGAGGAAGGCGTCCATTCAGGGGACCGCACCGGCGGCGAGCCGTCCCGGGCGCTCGTTTCCGCGGGGCCGAACCGGGCGGCGGTCCCGGATTCCTGGAGCAGACGAACTCATCTGTGACCTCGAGCCGTGGGTGAACCGGTCGGACCATGTTAACCGAATTCCGAGAGCCGGTCCTCCGGAGCCGCGAGCCGCCCAGCGAGTCTCCGTTCCCGTCCGAGGTCGGCTCTTCACCGTTCACAAACGTCGTTATTCTAATAGTGAACTCATCCAAGATTCATCCTCGATGCCTAGAATGGCACGGCCTCCGCCGGATGTCTGCGGACCGGCCGGTGGGCGGCTGGCCGCCGGCGGCACGCCTGCTCCGCCATTCGGGCGAGCGGCCGCGGACTGGACCGCAGCGACTGCGGCCGCCGGTCCACCCATCGTACGCAAGACCCGAAGGGACGGGCCGATGACGAAAACAACCCCCAAGGTCTTGGTCATCGACGACAGTGAGGTCTTTCGGCAGGTCCTCCGGACAGGCATCGTCACCCAATTCCCTTCGGCCCGCGTCACGGAGGCGGCGGATTGGGGGCCAGCCCTGAAGGCGGTCCGGAACTGCGTCCCCGACATCGCAATCGTCGACATTTCGCTTCCCCGGGGAAGCGGCTTTCACCTCGCCGCGAAGCTCGCGGAACTCGCGCCCGGCCTGACGATCGTCTTCTGTTCATTGCACGACTTGCCCGAGTACCGCCAGAAGGCGGCCGACAGAGGCGCGAGATTCTGGGCCAAGGCGACCCTGAGCGCCTCGGACTTCGCGAGCCTCGCAGAGGGGAGACAAGAGGGTTCATGAGGTGCGTCGAACGTCGCCAGGGGTGATAGAATGGCCCCTCCGCCCGGAGGGCACTCGAGGACGCGTCAGGCTCCGGGCACGGCAAGACGGCAAGGTGTTCGATGACCATTCCCCATGGGCTCTCCAAGCTCCGCTCGGCCCTGCGCGTAGCTGCGGCCTACGCCGCGTTCGGCGTCTTCTGGGTCGCGGCTTCCGACCGCCTCCTGGAGGCGCTCGTCACGGAGCCGCACCGGATGACCTCGCTGCAGACGGTGAAGGGCTGGATCTTCGTGGCCGCGAGCACGCTCCTCCTCTTCCTCGCGGTGAGGAGCGAGCTCCGGAAGCGGGAGAAGGTCGAGGAGGCGCTGAACCGGAGCGAGATGTTCCACAGCGCGCTCGCGGAGTCGGCCCAGGACCTCGTCTTCATCGCCGACCGGGACGGGCGCATCCAATACGTAAACCCCGCCGGCGCGGCCTACCTCGGCATCCCGGCCGAGACGATCCGGGGCAGGTCCCTCGAAGAGGTCTTCCCGCCCGAGGTCTACCGGCTCCACGCGCGGAGCCTCGAAGCGGTCTTCGACGCGGAGAGGGCGATCTCGTTCGAGGGCGAGATCGCGGGCGCGGAGGGACGGCGCTGGTTCGACATCCTCCTGACGCCCTTCCGGGGCGCCCGCGGCGGGCCGCTCGCCATGCTCGGCGTCGCCCGGGAGATCACCGAGCGCAAGAAGGCCGACGCGCGCATCGACCTCCAGGTGCAGCGACTGGAGGCCCTCCGGACGATCGACGCCGCGATCACCTCGAGTCTCGACCTCCGCCTCACCTTGGAGGTCGTCCTCTCCCACGTGACAGCCGCCCTTAAGATCGACGCGGCGTGCGTGCTCCTCCTGAGCCCGCAATCGCCGACGCTCGAGTACGCGGCGGGGCGGGGTTTCCACACCACGGCCGTCACGAGGTCGTCCGTTCGGCTCGGCGACGGTTACGCCGGACGCACGGCCCTGGACCGCAAGCCCCTCGTGATCCGCGACATCTCGGAGCTCCGGGGGCCGGTGGTGCCGCTGGCGCTCTTCGAGCGGGAAGGCTTCGTCGCCTACTACGCGGTCCCGCTCGTCGCGAAGGGACACGTCAAGGGAGTGCTCGAGATCTTCCACCGCTCCACTCTCGATCCGACCCCTGACTGGCTCGAGTTCCTGGAGACGCTCGCGACCGACGCGGCGATCGCCATCGACAACGCGACCCTTTTCGACGACCTCCAGCGCCTGAACACGGAGCTGGTCCTCGCCTACGACGTCACGCTCGAAGGCTGGGGCCGGGCCCTGGAGCTCCGGGACGAGGAGACGGAGGGGCACACCAAGCGGGTCACCGAGCTCACGCTCAGCCTCGCCCGAGCGATGAACGTGCCCGAGAACGAACTGGTGCACATCCGGCGCGGCTCCTTCCTCCACGACATCGGGAAGATCGGCATCCCCGACCGGATCCTCCTAAAGCGGGAGCCGCTCACCGAGGAGGAGTGGAACGTCATGCGGCTCCACCCCGTGTACGCCTTCCGGCTCCTCCAGCCCGTCCGCTATCTCCGCCCGGCCCTGGACATCCCTTACTGCCACCACTAACGCTGGGACGGCGAAGGCTACCCGCGCGGCCTGAAGGGAGAGCAGATCCCCCTGGCGGCACGGATCTTCTCGGTGGTGGACGTGTGGGACGCCCTGCGCTCCACCCGGCCCTACCACCTGGAGTGGACCGATCAGCAGGCCCGCGACTACATCCGAGCCGAAGCGGGAACCCACTTCGATCCTCAGGTGGTCCAGGCTTTCCTGGGCATCGTCTGATGAAGCGCGCACTCGCCTACGCCTGGGCTCTCCCGAACACGTTCCTGGGGCTCGCCGCCGCGGCCCTCGCCCTCGCCACGGGGGGCGAAGCGCACCTCGTCGGCGGAGTTCTCGAGGTCCACGGCGGCTTCGCGCGCTGGCTTCTGGCGCGGGCGGTCCCGTTGCCCGGGGGTTGCTCGGCGATGGCGCTGGGGCACGTCGTCCTCGGAGTAGACCGGGGCTGCCTCCAGCGGACCCGGGCGCACGAGCGCGTCCACGTCCGCCAGTGCGAGCGCTGGGGGCCCCTCTTCCTGCCGGCGTACTTCGCGGCGAGCGGCTGGGCCCTCCTCCGCCGCCGGGATCCCTACCGCGCGAACGTCTTCGAGCGGGCGGCGTACCGGGAGCACAGGTGTTAGGCCAGCGCCTGTCGCCCGATCTTGTGGGAGGTCGCCGAGGGCTCGCGATGGGCCCTTGCTCTCCGCCCCTCCCAGTGGGTACCGTGGTGTCCTGGCCACCCTGATTCCGGAGGCATGCCGTGAGCAGAGATCCGCACGAGGCCCTGGCCCGCCACCTCTCGGCCGTAGGGATGGGCTACCCGTATCGCGAAGAGCTCCTTGAGATCCTCCGGACGAACTTCACAGAGGAGGAGGCGGAGACGGCGCTCCTCCTGCCGACCGGTGGGCTCCCGCTCGAAGCGAAAACCGTCGAGGAGATCGCCGCCCGGAGCGGGCGCCCGGCGGAAGAGCTCGGGGAGGGCCTCGCGAAGCTCGCCGCGCGCGGGCTCCTCTTCTCGGGGAAGAACGCGCGGGGGGAGGTCGGCTACGCCCTTCACCAGGTGGGTTACGGCTTCCCGCAGTCGTTCTTCTGGCGGGGAGAGGACACCCCCCACGCCCGCGAGATGACGCGCCTGGTCCTGAAGTACTTCAACCGGGAGACCACCGCGCACGCCTTCGCCGGCTCGGAGACGAAGCCCTACCGGTACGTGCCGGTGGACCAGTCGCTCCGGCCCGATCTCCAGGCCGTCCTCCCCCACCACGCCATGGACGCGGTCCTCGACGGCGCGTCGCGCTTCGCGCTCGCCCACTGCCCGTGCCGAGTGCAGGTCGGCTTGCTGGGCAAGGGCTGCAATCACCCCATCGAAGTCTGCCTCAAGTTCGACGAGCTCGCGGGGTACCTGATCGACCGCGGCCTCGGGAGGGAGATCACCCGGGACGAGGCGCGGGACGTCGTGCGGCAGAGCGCCGAGGCCGGGCTGGTCCACTTCGTCGACAACGCCCGCGGGCGGGTGAAGCACAACTGCAACTGCTGCGGCTGCGCCTGCTGGAACGTCGGAAGCATCCGCCGGCGGAAGATCCCCCGCGACGCCCTCATGGCCACGTACTTCCTCCGGCGCACGGACGAGGACCGGTGCGCCGGGTGCGGCCGGTGCGCCGAGGTCTGCCCGGTCGATGCCGTCCGGATGGACGGGGCTACGCCCCGGATCGACGAGGCCTGGTGCATCGGCTGCGGCGTCTGCGCCCGCGCCTGCGATTTCGAGGCGGTGGAGCTCTTCGTCCGCCCGGACCGGCAAGCCGACCTGCCCGAAGACTTCGAAACCCTCCACCGCCGGATCCGAGCCGAAAAGGAGCACGACTCGCGGACCTGAGCGCCCGCTCGCCCTTTCCCCTCCACCCGTTGGGCGAGATCTCTTCCCTCTGCCGCACCCATTCCGGCCTCAGATTCCGACGAGACGGGGGGTTTTGTCTTTCTCTGCGCCCTCTGCGCCTCTGCGAGAGCCAGTCTTTCCGTCCGAGCCACTGAGGCTCCGAAAGAAATTCGCGAGGCCGCCCACCGGCAGTACGACAGCCGAACGCTCCCTCACGTCTCTCTCCGTTCGTCGGAGGCTTGTCTGCGACGCTCCTCCTCGCCATCCGCCATGAAGGTTTTTTCCTCATGGAAGAGGTTAACGCTGCCGAAAAGCCCGCCGTAACGTCGTGAAACATCATTTGGCATACCACTAGAGGAAAAAAGTGCGCATCGGCCGAGCCCGGGACTTTTCGGGAAGCTCGGCCCGTGCAGCGGCCGCGCCGACTCCGGCGTGCGACAGTTCCGAGTCTGAGCAAAGCCGGACCGGGGGGCTCCCCTGCGCAGGCGGAGGGTGGGGATGACGGAAAGATCAAAGTTGGGGATCCTCGGCGGCCTCTCGCTGAAAGCCAAGCTGCTCTGTTCGATCTCACTCCTCATCTTGGCCGCCACGCTATCGGTCTCCCTCTCCGCCCTGCGCATCTTCAAGGGTCACACGGTGGAGAAAGCCAAGGAGCGGCTCGTCTGGGTTGCCCGAGAGGGAATCCATCATCTCGACCGCACGATCGCGGAACAGATCTCCACCGTTAGGATGTGGGCCGGTATGCAGGCTTTCGTCGCCGCGCTCCAGTACGACAGTTACGAGGAAGCCGACGCCCTCTGCGCGGCGCTCGCGGCCAAGAACCGCCAGGTCCTCGCCATCGATCTGCTGGATACTTCTCTCAAGGTCAGGAGCTCCAATCATTCCGAGCGCGCGGGACGCCCCTCGGGACTCGATCGGAACTTCCTCGACGGAAACGCCGGTCCCTTCGGACGCGTTGCTTACGACGAGCGCCTGAAGCAATACGTCTATACGATCTCCGCCCCGGTACGTGCGGGCTTCGGCCTCGGGTTCCTGGTCGTCCATTATCGCTGGACCGAACTGACCCGAGGTCTTTGGAACCGGTACTCGGTGGACGCATCTCGGAGCGACACCGGTTATCTCCTGCTCGACGGGCAGGGAACTCTCCTCGCAGCCTCGGCGAAAGCCCTCAAGAGCGGGGAATTCCGCCGCAACTTCGCACAGAGCGGGCTTCCATCCGCTTCGGTTCGGCTCCGCTCGGGTGGGCTCCTGGAGGCCGATCCCGAGGGGACAAAGGTCGTCAGCGGCTTCGCCGTGTCCGAGGGTTCGGGCGGGTGGAAAGGGACGGGGTGGCGGCTGGTCGTTTCGGAGAGGCTCTCTTCCGTCCTCTCCGTCTCGCGCCGGATTCAAGCTCGAGTGGTCCTCGTCTCCATCGTCATGGTCTCAATCGCCATCGGGCTAACGTGGCTCGTGATCAGCTCCTCGATGATCGCCCCCATCCGAAGACTCGTCGCCGCCCTCGAACGGGTCGCCGAGGGCGACCTGACCTGGTCTCCGAAATCCTACGCGGACGACGAACTCGGGGAGCTCGCAAGGGCCATGGGAAAGACGGTGGGGAACCTTCGCTCGCTCCTGAGCGGGATCACGGACTCGTCGGTCCAGGTCACCCGCGGGTCTGCGCTGGTCGGTTCGATTTCCGCTCAGGTCACGTCGGGATCCGGCAGTCAACTCACCGCGGTCGATCAGACGCTCCACACGATGCGCGCCATCGTCGACTCGGTCGGGGAGGTGGCGGAGAGCTCCGAGGAGCTCGCGGCCAGTGTGGAGGAGGCCTCCGGCCAGATGGCGCATATCGGGTCCGCGGTCCAGCAAATGACCGCCGGCTCCGTCCAGCTCAAGGGCGCGGCCGAAACCTCGTCCCGGTCGATCGAAGAGCTCGCCAGATCGGTTCGAGAAGTAGACGCCATGGCCGACAGGCAAACGACCGGCGTCAAGGAAGTCCGGGCCGCCGTTGCGCAGATCGCGGCCGGGGTCGAACGCATCGCCTCCAGTGCCTCCGAGGCGCAGGAAATCGCCGAACGCAACGTCCGGGAGGGGAACGAGGGAATGGATGCCGTCCGCCGGACGGCCCTCGCGATGAAGAAGATGAACGGCGTGATCCAGTCGAGCAACAACGCCATAGGCAAGCTCCATGAGCGTTCGGCCGACATCCGCGGCATGTTCAAGATCATGGAGGACATCGCCGCCCAGACGAGCCTTCTGGCCCTGAACGCATCCATCATCGCCGCCCAGGCAGGGGCGCAGGGCACTGCGTTCGGGATCGTTGCGAACAACGTTCGCGACCTGGCAGCCAAGTCGAAGAGCGCGACGGGCGAGATCCAATCCGTGATCGAGGCCATCACGGAGGAGATGGTTGCTGCCGCGACACTCGCCCAGGCCACGCTGCGAGAGGCGTCGGAGAGCAGCGCGCTGTCCGAAAAGGCGGGAACGGCGATCGCGAGCATGGTTGGAGGCATTCGGCAGTCGGCCGATCTCCTCGGGAAGGTTTCCGGCATCTGCGGATCCCAGAGGGACTTTGCAGCGTCCGTAGTCGGCTCGGTGGCCACCCTGGAGCGAACGACCGACCAGCTCAAGGAAGCGACCCGCGAACAGTCCGAGGCGAGCACCCGCATCAGCGACGCCGCAGCGATCACCATGCAAATGGCCGTGCAGGTTTCAGGAGCGACCGATGAGCAGGCTCTGGGGATTTCCGAGATGGTGGAGACCATGGCGCAAATGGACCGGACGACGCAGGGCGTTGCGCAGATGACCGTCGAACAGCGGCAGAGCAGCGAGGCCGTGGCTCTGCAGCTCGCAGGAGTCCGGGACGTTTCCTCCCACAACCTGCAAGTCGCCGAACTCCTGGCCGACGCGTCGCGGGACCTCGACCGCGCGGGCAAGGACATGCGGCTTCTGATCGAAAGATTCGTTCTCTAGTGTCACGTGCGATTAGTTCGCGCATAACGAACAGCAGGACGAACGGCGGCGAATCAGCGCCGTTCGGCCACACGCAGGGGCTGGATAGCGGCGAGGAACTTTCCGGACGGGACACTAGCCACCAAACGAGAACTAACCGGCGAGGGATGACAATGCTTCGAACTCACTTTGTGGCGGCTGCTCGCCTCCTCCTGTTCGCGCTCCTCTTCGGAACCCCCACCGGGTCCGCGGCCGCGACGACCGAGAAAGCCCTCTTCATCTACTGGAGAGGAGAAACCCCCTGCGAGAAGGGACTGAAGGACGGGTTGAAGGCGGCGGGCCTCAATCTTGAGATCACGGAGTTCGATGCGGCACAGAACAAGCAACGTCTGGAACACTTCATTGAAACCCAGGACGAGAGATCTTTCAAATTCGTCTATACATTCGGTACAACTGCCACGCAAGTCGTAGCACAAAGATTTCATAAAACGCCGATCCTCTTCGGCATTGTAGCCAGTCCGGTCAAAGCAAAGATCATAGATAGCTGGGACTCCCCCGGCAAGAACGTCACTGGAATCAGCCATACGTTCCCCGCCAAAGGGCAGGTGGACTTCATTCTTCGCCTGGCTACCGTCCGCAGGGTCGGAATGATCTACAACCCTGCCGAAGAGAACGCCAGGATCGCCTATGAAGAGGTGAGCGCAGCCGTCCACGAGAGGGGCGTCGAGCTCGTGACAGCGCCTCTCAAGCCCGGCGGAAGCCCAGAGGCAGCCGTGGAAGCCCTGCTCGCCCAGAAGATCGACTTCGTCTACCTCCCTTCGGACAGCCTCGTCATCTCTCAATCGAAGCAGATCCTGCCCGCCCTGACGAAGAAGCGGGTCCCGACCTACGGGGCTGTGGAGGAGCTCGTTAAGAACGGAGCCATCATCGGCATCGTCGCGAACTATTACACGGTGGGCAAGGGGCTGGCGAAGATGGCGCAGGCGGTACTGAGCGGAACGGCACCGGCGGACATTCCTGCTTCTCGCCTCCCGCTCGCCATGCAGACCGTCCTCATCAACCGGAAGACCCTACGAGAACTCGGTTTGAAGCTTCCCGAGGAGATTGTCGCCAGCGGCACGTTCGTGGGACAGAACTGACCGGACCCCACTGAGGATACGACTAAGGAAATTCAGACCATGGAATTCAAGATCTGGTCGGCCGTATTTCCGTCGTTCGCCATCGCTCTCCTCGGCTACGTCTACTCGAGGGTGGACAAGGAACTGCACGTCAAGAGCGTGGCCAACCTCATATATTATCTTTTCTCTCCCTGCCTGGTATTCGCTTCGATCGCCAAAAGGCCTTTTCAGGTCAACGAGCTACTGCTCCTTGGGGGCTCTTCTTTCGTATTGATCCTGGTGATGGCGATCATAGTCATGTTCTACAAGAAAGCAGTGTCTGTCGAGGAAAAGGGATTCTATCTACCTGTGATTTTCATGAATACCGGAAATATTGCGCTTCCCATGGCACTGTTTCTTTACGGGAATCTCGGGCTCTCAAAGGCAATCCTGTTTCACCTCGTGAATGTCATGATTCTCTACTCATTGGGGGTTTTCCTCGTCAGCTCCAAGACGGACCTGAGGCAGTTCTTCAAAATCCCCTTCCTGTATGCAGCCGTCCTGGGCATGATCGTCGCGAACATTTCCGTCCCGCTGCCGGAGGGACTGCAGAGCTTTCTCGGGCTCGTGAGCACCGGGATCGAGGAGATCGGCAAGGGGTCCGTTCCGCTCTTGATCATCAGCCTGGGGTATTCCCTGAACCGAACGAAGATCTCCGACCTGAGAGACGGCCTGGTGGGCGCGGGACTCAGGGTCCTGCTCGGCCCCGCCATGGCCTTCGGCCTTGTCTTTCTCTACCGGCACTTGGGCTGGGTACCGCTCGAGGGCCTGCGCACGGCGGCTCACGTAGACGCGAGGACGACCGAGGCCATCATCATCCTCATGGCCGCCATGCCCGCGCCCATCGCCAGCTACCTGCTGAACGAGAAGTTTGAGAACTGCCCCGAGAAGGCAGCCTCGATGGTCTTGATAGGCACCCTGGCGGGCGTGGTCACGATCCCGCTCGTCTTGAGGCTTTCGTTCGCGTACGTCTACGCTCCCTGACGAGGAGAGGCTCCATGGATCCAACCGAATCCACCGAGGCAACGAGGACGGACCGCACGGACCCACTGGGGGAGTTGCAGGCCATCCTGTTGGCGATCAGGAATGAGCCTTCGATCCAGAAGATTGAAAGGATGCTCTGTGAGGTGCTCCGCAGGGTGGCGGGCGCGGAAGTGGTGAGCCTGTTCCTCCTCGATGGCGGAGGACGCCCCAGGTGCAGGGCCACCACGGACCCGAGCGTCCGACACGTGGGCAGCATCCTCTGTCTCAGAGAAGAGGAGCTACTAGAACTCTGTGGTCCGGAGCCCTACTGGATCGCCGACAGGGAGCTCGTCCTCGAGACGGACGAGGCGCAGCACGTCCTCGCCCCCGCTTCGGTCGCCGTCGTTCCTCTCGTCGTGTTCTCGACCCTGCGCGGATTGATGCTCTTCGAGATGGGCTGCCCCGATCGAACGGGATGCGTTGCCTCGACCGTGATCGCCTCCCTCCTCGACACGATCGTGCCTATCGTGGGCATCATCTCCGAGCGGGACCGCCTCGAGCGCAAGACGGAAGCCCTGGAACTCCTCTACACGGTCAGCAATGAACTCAGCCAGGTGAAGAGCGAAGAGGAACTCCTGGACAAGATCATGACCCTGATCGAGAGGCGGATGCGAGTTGATCGGTGCTCGCTCATGATCATCGACCCGGACAGGAAGTTTCTCCGGATCAAGAGGGCCTTCGGCCTCACGGAAATCCGTCCTGAGAAGGTAAAGGTCGCGGTGGGAGACGGGATCGCCGGCTCGGTGGCGGCGACCGGCAAGCCTCTGATGATCCGGGATATTGAGCGAGAGACTCACTTGACCCGGAGGAGCTCGGGGATCCAGTACCGGACCAACTCCCTGCTGAGCGTGCCGTTGGTCGCGCAGGGCGAAGTGATCGGCGTCATCAATGTCAACAACAAGAAGGACGGGCACCCCTTTTCCGATGACGATCTCGGCGTCCTCTCCGCGATCGGCTCCGAGGTCGCGGCGAACCTCCAGCGCTCCTATATGGAGGCGCAGCTGAGGAGAGCGCGGGAGCTGGATCGGGAGATCAGTCGCACGATGGTATGACGAGGGAGCACGGGAGGAGACCGATGAGGTTCGAGCACTTCGCATTGAACGTGAAAGATTCGAGAGCGACAGCAGCGTGGTACGTCGAGCACTGCGGCTTGCGCGTCGCCCGTGCCTCCAATGAGACCCCGTACGTCCACTTCCTCGCCGACGGGGAGGGGAGAGTGATGATAGAGCTCTATTCGAACCCGGCTGCCCCTGTCCCGGACTACTCCTCCCAGCACCCCTTGAGCTTCCACTTCGCTCTCGCCGTCGAAGGGCTGTCGGAACTGAGGGACCGGCTGGTCGCCGGGGGCGCAACATTGGTCGAGGACAAGACGCTGGCCGATGGCTCCCGAATCGCGATGGTCCGGGATCCTTGGGGGATTCCGATTCAACTCTGCAGCCGCGCCGTTCCACTCGTTTGACGTCGCCGCACGGGACGAGGGGCGGCCCCCCATAAGCGCTCAAATGAGGCGATAGCCAATCGTAGGTTGGGTCGAGGAACGAGACCCAACAATGCAGCCCGGCGACGATGCTGTCCAAAAACCTACGAGACCGCCCGTCCTTCGAAGGTATCTGTTGGGTTTCGCTGCGCTCAACCCAACCTACGGGATGAACGCTTTGCCTATTTGAGCGCTTATGGGGCGGCCCCCGCCTTACTTTCTGGCCCACCGCCCGCCGTCGCCCTGGACCCACCAGCCGGCCTGCGCCTTTCCCCTCCACTCCTTGGCGAAGATCTCTTCCACCTGCCGCACCTGTTCCGGCTTGAGATTCAGCGCCCTTCCGACCTCCTGGTAGAGCTGGCGGCGGGCGGCGTTGTCAGCCTCGACGAGCCGCTTGAGCGCCGCGACCTGGGGAAGGGGGAGGCCGGCGGTGCCTCGCACTTCCAGGTAGCCGTCCTCCGTGATCCCGAGCTGCCCCTGCTGGTAGTAGGGGAGGAGCTCCTGATGGCGCTGGGCGATCTGGTCTTTCAGGGCGCGGATGGCCGCATTGCTGACGCTCGTCGCCTCGCCGCGG
>JACRCS010000233.1 GCA_016218905.1 Deltaproteobacteria bacterium | reverse complement strand
CCTCACGATGCTCACGAAGAACTCCTTCCTCGAGGAGATCCACAAGCAGTACGTGCTCACGGCCAGGGCCAAGGGCCTGGCCGAGCGGAAGGTCCTGTACGGGCACGTCTTCCGAAACGCCATGCTCGTTGTCATCGCCGGCTTTCCCGCAGCCTTCGTGGGCGTCCTCTTCACCGGATCGGTCCTGATCGAGAGCATCTTCTCCCTCGACGGCCTCGGACTGCTCGGCTACCAGGCAACCCTCCAGCGGGACTACCCGGTCATGTTCGGCACCCTCTACGTCTTCTCCCTCATCGGACTCCTGCTCAACCTCCTCAGCGACCTCACCTACGTGGCTGTGGACCCGCGAATCCACTTCGAGAGCAGGGAGCTCTGAGCCGGTGGCGCTGACACCTCTGGCGCGAAGGCGTCTCCAGAACTTCCGCGCGAACCGCAGGGGCTACTACTCCCTCTGGATCTTCCTCGCCCTCTTCGCAGCCGCCCTGCCCGCCGAGTTTGTGGCCAACGACAAGCCGCTCCTCGTTCGCTACGACGGGCGCTTCTACGTGCCCATCCTCAAAGGCTACAGCGAGCGCACCTTCGGCGGGGACTTCGAGACCGAGGCGGAGTACCGGGACGAGCACGTTCGGCTCCTGATCGAGGCAAAGGGCTGGCTCCTCTGGCCTCCTGTCCCGTACAGCTATCAGACGATCAACTACGACCTGCCGTCGCCCGCGCCGTCGCCTCCCACCGGGGAGAACTGGCTCGGGACCGACGACCTGGGGCGCGACGTGCTGGCGCGGCTCATCTACGGCTTTCGGGCTTCGGTGCTCTTCGGCCTCGTGCTCGCCCTGGCGAGCTCGGTCATCGGCGTGGCGGCCGGAGCGGTGCAGGGTTACTTCGGCGGGCGGGTCGATCTCCTCTTCCAGCGGTTCCTGGAGATCTGGTCGGGGCTGCCGGTGCTCTTCCTCCTCATCATCCTCTCGAGCTTCGTGGAGCCGAGCTTCTGGTGGCTTCTCGGCATCATGCTCCTCTTCAGCTGGATGAGCCTCGTCGGGGTGGTCCGAGCGGAGTTCCTGAAGACGAGGAACCTCGACTACGTGCGCGCCGCGCGGGCGCTGGGAGTCGGGAGCTTCACGATCATCCACCGGCACGTCCTCCCGAACGCCATGGTGGCGGCCATGACGTTTCTCCCGTTCATCCTGAACGGCTCGATCACGACGCTCACCTCGCTCGACTTCCTCGGCTTCGGGCTTCCGCCCGGCTCGCCGTCCCTGGGCGAGCTCCTCGCGCAGGGGAAGGCGAACCTCCAGGCGCCGTGGCTGGGCATCGCGGCCTTCATGGTGCTGGCCGTCCTCCTGAGCCTCCTTATCTTCATCGGAGAAGCGGCCCGCGACGCCTTCGACCCCCGGAAGGCGGGGCTGCGATGAGCGACCCGTCTCTTCTCGAGGTACGGGACCTGCGGGTGACCTTCGGGGCAGGGGCGAGCGAGGTGCAGGCCGTCCGGGGCGTCTCCTTCGACATCGCGACGGGGGAGACCCTGGCGCTCGTGGGCGAGAGCGGCTCCGGCAAGTCGGTAACCGCGCTCTCGATCCTCCAGCTCCTCCCGTATCCGCAGGCGCGTCACCCCTCGGGGAGCATCCGGTTTCGGGGGGAGGAGCTCCTCGGCGCCCCCGAGTCCGCCCTCCGACGGACCCGAGGCGACCGCGTCGGCATCATCTTCCAGGAGCCGATGACCTCGCTCAATCCGCTGCACACGATCGAGAAGCAGGTGAGCGAGGCGCTCGTCGTGCACCGGCCCGTGAGCTGGGGAGAGGCCCGCCGGCGCACGATCGAGCTGCTCGAGACGGTCGGGCTGGCCGAGGCCGCCTCGCGCCTCGGCGCCTACCCTCACCAGCTCTCCGGGGGGCAGCGCCAGCGCGTCATGATCGCCATGGCGCTCGCCAACGATCCGGACCTGCTCATCGCCGACGAGCCGACGACTGCCCTCGACGTCACCATTCAGGCGCAGATCCTGAAGCTCCTCAAGGACCTGCAGAGCCGGTTCGGCATGGCCCTGCTGCTGATCACCCACGACCTCGGCATCGTCCGCAAGGTCGCCGATCGCGTGTGCGTGATGAGCCAGGGGGAGATCGTCGAGACCGGGTCGATCGCCGAGGTCTTCAGCCGGCCGAAGCACCCGTACACGAAAGAGCTCCTCGCCGCCGAGCCCTCGGGAGAGCCGCCGGCCGCGGCACCCGACGCGCCGGTGCTCATGGCCGGGGAGGACGTCAAGGTGTGGTTCCCGGTCAAGGCGGGGCTCCTTCGGCGCACCCGGCATCACGTAAAGGCGGTGGACGGCGTGACCGTGCGGGTCCGGGAGGGACACACGGTGGGAGTCGTGGGGGAGAGCGGGTCGGGGAAGACCACCCTGGCCCTGGCGCTCCTGCGCCTCATCCGGAGCGAGGGCTCCATCGCGTTCGCCGGCCGCCCCCTGCTGGACCTCCGGCCGGCGCAGTTGCGGCCCCTGCGGCGCGAGATGCAGGTGGTCTTCCAGGATCCCTTCGGGAGCCTGAGTCCCAGGCTCTCCGTGGGCCAGATCATCGAGGAGGGGCTCCGGGTCCATCGGCTCGGAGTCTCCGCACGCGAGCGCGAAGCCATGATCGTCCAGGCACTCGTCGAGGTGGGGCTCGATCCGGAGAGCCGCCACCGCTACCCCCACGAGTTCTCCGGCGGTCAGCGGCAGCGCGTCGCCATCGCCCGCGCGCTCGTCCTCAGGCCGCGCTTCATCGTCCTCGACGAGCCCACGTCGGCCCTCGACCGCTCGGTGCAGGCCCAGATCGTCGACCTCCTCCGGAAGATCCAGGCTGACCGCGGGCTCTCTTACCTCTTCATCAGCCACGACCTGAAGATCGTGCGCGCTTTGAGCGATGAGGTGGTAGTCATGAGGGCGGGCAGGGTGGTAGAACAGGGACGGGCCGCGGAGGTCTTCGAGAACCCGCGCTCGCCGTACACGCGAGCCCTGCTTGCAGCCGCGTTCGAGATAGAAGCGGATGAATCCGGTGTTGTGGAGGCTTAGGATCTGACGATGACGCCCGAAGCGGCTGGCGGCTCCACGGGAGCCGAACGACGGATGTACCCGCGAAGCCCGATCGTCATCCGGGAGGCGCGATGCCTCGCCGGGATGGACGTCTTCTTCGGGTACGCGGTCAATGTGAGTCGCGACGGCCTCTTCATCTCGACCCCCGCCTCCCGCAAGCGCCTTCCGGGTGAGGTCTT
>JACRCS010000232.1 GCA_016218905.1 Deltaproteobacteria bacterium | reverse complement strand
GTTGCGCGTACCGGGTTGCCGTAGGGTGGGCGGTTCTCGCGCAGCGAGGTTCGCCCACGCGTGGGGCAACCCGCCTGCGGCGGAACGCCCCACCCTACGCTCAGGGGCAGATGCGCAAACAATTGTGACGCTCTGTATAGGCTCCTCGGATTACCGGGTCTGCCCGTGGTGTTCCGTGAGCTGCCGACGCAGGAGCTTCCCCATGGGGTTGCGGGGTAGTGAGTCGATGAACGCAACCCCTCTCGGCCGCTTGTAGCCCGCGATCCGCTCCCGACAGAACTCCATGATCTCTTCGGGCGAGCAGGTCTCGTTCTCCTTGAGCACGCAGTACACGAACGGCTGCGCCCCGAACTCCTCGTCGGGAACGGGGATGACGCAGCACTCGTAAACCTTGGGGTGCTCGTCGATCACCTCTTCGATCTCTCCGGGCGCGATGTTCTCGCCTCCCCGGATGATGAGGTCGTCGGCCCGCCCCGTGAGATAGACGTACCCCTCCTCGTCCACATAGCCTACGTCGCCCGTGCGGAGCCACCCGTCGGTCGTGAGTGTCTGCGCCGTCTTGGCGGCGTCCCCCCAGTAGCCGCTCATGATCCGGGGGCCCTTGGCGTGGATCTCCCCCTTTTCGTTTGCCGCCAGGACCTTCCCCTCATCGTCCACGATGCGGATCTGCACGTCGGGTAGCGGCCTCCCGATGGAGCTCTGGAGCCGCTTCCACTTCTTGGCCTTCTCTTCCTCGGTCCCCTCGATCCGGTGGTCCGCGGGGCCGAGGGTGGTGAGCGTGGAGGCGCTCTCGGTCTGGCCGTAACCGTTGATGAACTGCACCCACGGCATCGCCTCGATGGCTTTCTTGATCACCTCGAAGGGCATGGGCGCCGCTCCATAGGTGATCACCTGCAGGCTCGAGAGGTCGTAGCGATGGAGATCCGGCTTCTCGACGATCCACTTCAGCATGGTGGGGACCAGCATCGCCCGCGTCACCCGCTCACACTCGACGGTCGCCATCCACTCTTCGAGCTCGAACTGGCGCATCATCACCAGGGTGCGTCCGCCGTAGATCGCCGGAAACATGGCCTGGATGCCCGCCACGTGGTAGAGCGGCACCGTGAGGATCGTGCGCTCGCTGGAGTCCGGGTCGGCGGGCGAGACGTTCTCCAGCGCGTAGAGCACGAAGGCGTCGTGGCGCAGCGGCACCCCCTTGGGATGCCCCGTCGTGCCCGAGGTGTAGAGGAGGATCGTAACGTCGTCGTCCGCGATCTCCGAGGGAACCTCGTCGGCCGGATGGGCCGCGAGCGCTTCCTCGTACTGGGGGCGACCACTCCCGTCCACGAGGATCACGTGCTCCAGCGTCGGCACGCGGTCCCGAATCGACAGGACCAGGTCCCTGTAGCGCTCGCCTGCCAGGAGGACCTTGATCGCCGCGTGGTTGAGGGCGTACTCGAGCTCCGACTCCTTGAGCCGGTAGTTCAGCGGAACGTAGATGGCGCCCAGCTTGGCGGCCGCCAAGTAGGCCTCGACGTGATGGTGGCAGTTGACCTGCATCATGCCCACGCGGTCGCCCTTGCCCACGCCGAGCTCCCGCAGCCAGTGGGCGAGCCGGTTCACGCGTTCGTTGACCGCCTGGAACGTGAAGCGCTCGCCTTCGAAGACGATGCACTCGCGCTCGGGGCAGATGGCGACCGCGATGTCGAGAAAGTCCGTCGTATTCATCCCCACTCCTCATGATCGACCGCCCGCCTGCGCGGGTCTCCCCGATCCCGGCAGGTCAAGGACCTGTCAGCTTTCCTCCGGTTACGCGCAACACCTCGCCGTTGGCGAAGTAGAAGTCGTCACTGCACAGGAAGCGGATCGCGTCCGAGACGTAGGCTGGCTTCCCGAAGCCGAAAGGCATGACCTCCTCGAAGGCCCGCTTCCACCGGGCCCCGTCCTTCTCCAGCAGCTCGCTCACCATGGGCGTCTCCGTCAGCCCCGGCACCACGACGTGCGACCGGATGTTGTACCGCCCCAGTTCCTTGCTCCAGCACTTCGTCATGGCCACCACGGCGGCCTTGGAGGCTGCGTAGCACGTCTGGCCCGCCTGCCCGTCTGCCGCCGGGGACGAGACGTTGACGATCCTTCGGTCCGGGTACTCGGCCGGGGTCCGCTTCGGAGCCGCCCCCGCGGCTGCGAGCCAGCGCCGGACGACCGCCTGCCCCGTGAAGAGCGTTCCCTTCGCGTTGACGTCCATGACCGCGTTCCACTGGCCCTCGGTGACGTCCTTGAGGAGGGCGTCCCGCAGCATGCCGGCAGACTGGACGAGGAGCTGGACGTCACCGAAGGCCTCGAAGGCCCTGCTCACGCCCTGCTCGACCTCCGCGACGGAGGTGACGTCGACGCGGAACGAGACCGCCCGACCTCCGCTGCTTCGAATCTCCTCCGCAACTCGCTCGCCGGCCTCCTCCTGCGCGTCGAATAGCACCACCGACGCCCCCTCGGCAGCGAAGTCCCGGGCCGTCTGCGCGCCGATACCGGAAGCGCCCCCGGTGATGATCACGGTCTTTCCTTCGAACCTCGATCGAAGCGGCGGACGCATGTACCCTCTCCTCTCGCCTGCCTTCCCGACCTGGAGTTCCGGTCTTCCCTGCGCCCCGGCCGGCTTCCCGCTTCCGATCAGCTCCGCGACTTCTGCCCGGGTCCGTGAGAGCCCGACGAAGACCCATCCACGGACTGCTCACAGGAAGACCCCTCCCCTGACCAGCAGCCGGAGGGCACGTCGTCAGATCTTTCCTTCCGCCTTCAACTTCTTGGTCACCAGCTCCCTCAAGCTCTTCTTTTCGAACTTGCCGACCTGGGTCACCGGCAACTCCTCCAGGAGTTCCAGCCGTTCCGGCAGCTTGAAGCGCGCGATGCCGCGCTCCTTCAGCAAGAACTCGTTCAGCTCCTCGAGACTGATCGCAGCCCCAGGTCTGCAGACGACGAAGACACAGATCCGTTCTCCCATCGCCTTGTCGGGCATTCCGACCACCGCATTCAAAGACACCGCGGGATGTTCGCCGATGTGGGACTCCACCTCCTCGGCGTTGACCTTCTCTCCACCCCGGTCGATGCAGTCCTTGATGCGGCCTTGCCACGTCAGGTTCCCGTTTTCGTCCTTCCGGACCAGGTCCCCCGTCCTGTAGAACCCCTCGGGCGTGAACGCCTCCTTGTTGCGCTCTTCCGCCCTGTAGTAGCCGCGGATGGTACAGGCGCCCCGACAGAGCATGTGCCCCGTCTGGCCGACCGGCAGCTCTTCCTCGGTGGCCGGGTCGACGATCCTCGTCTCGTCGGCCTCGGTCGACGGCCTGCCGTTGGTGAAATGCCGCTGCTCCTCGGGGTCCGTCCACCGGCCCCAGCAGACCAGGCCCTCGGTCATGCCGTACGTCTGGATTCCCCCGCAGCGGTACTCTGCGAGAAAGCGCAGGACCTCGGGATCTCCGTGGGGCCAGAACCCCATGAGCCTCCTGAGCGCGCCGAGGTCGTGCTTGCGGCGTACCTCCTCAGGCAGCGCCATGATGCGGTGGATCTGGACCGTGAAGAGGAACGCTGTCTCCGCGCGGTTCTCCGCCATGGCCTTTAGAAGCGCCTCCGGAGCCAGCGACGGCGAGAGCACCAGCGCCCCTCCCCTGCCGTGCACCGGAAGCAGGCCGTTGATGAGGGCCGCGTTGTGGGCCACGGGCGAGCTCAGCAGGAGCCGCGTGTGGGTGTGGTAGTCGAGCACCTCGCCGAGGCACCTCGCGGCGTAGGCGTAGTCGTTGTGGGTGCGCGCGATGATCTTCGGCACGCCCGTCGTGCCCCCGGAGAGCTGGAAGAACGCGGGATACATGGGATCGGCGCGGAACCCGGCGAGCACCCTCCTCGCCTCGCCGAGGTCCACTTCGCGCGCGATGAGTTCTTGCAGAGACGCGATGCCGCGCCTCGTCGGCTTCCCGTCCGCGAAGACGAATCGCAGCGTAGGGGTCGCGTCCCGAATCTTCTCCGCGAAGTCCTCGAAGTCGAAGTCCCCGTCACCGCCGGCCGGAATGACGTGGGCTACGGCCTCCGCCGCCCGGGCGAGGTAGCTGATCTCCGCCCATCGGTGCGTCACCAGCGTGCACACCGGAATCGCGCCGAGCTTCATGCAGGCGTAGACGACGTAGACGAACTCGGCGTTGTTCGTGAGCTGCATGATGACGCGGTCGTACGTCCTCACGCCCATGCGCGCCATCTGGAACGCGAGCCGAGTGGCCTTCTCGTCCATCTCGCCGTAAGTGATCTCCTTCCCGCCGAGGGCGAGCGCGGGAATGTCTCGGTACTGTTCGACCCACTGGGCCAGGTGCTCGGCGATGCTTCGGCCTTCCCAGTAGCCCGCTCTCTTGTACCGGTCCACTTCGGCGTCGGGCCAGGGGACAAATCCCTCCAGCATTTCTCTCTCCTTTGCGCGTTCCAGGCACTCGGCGACCGCCCGGCCCCTCGCCGGAAACCGGACCGTCGCCGGAGAGATCAACGGACTACACGTCCCATTCGTCTTTCCAGCGCAGGCCGGGCTTCCAGCGCCGCAGGGTCGCCGGCACCTTTGCTTGGACCGGCTTGGGCCAGAACTTCGGATCATACTCCTCGACGCCGTACGACGGGTTCGCCGTGCAGCGAAGCTGCTGGCGCCCGGAGTAGATGCCCATCAGCATGCAGTACATGCACTTGGTGC